>JAGBHP010000052.1 GCA_017935435.1 Clostridia bacterium
CCTTACGATATTTGTTTTTTGTGGTTATTAAACATTATATCATATTTGGAACTCATTTTCCTTTTTATTTGTCACCCATCAATTGTATCACAACAAAGAAAAATACGAGAAAATTTCTTTGTTTTAAGGTGCAATTAAAAAAATGTCAGTTAACAAAAAATTGGAACAGGCTATTTTGTTGACAAAAAAATTACAGGTTGATATAATTTACATAAACAAACAGAAAGGATTCATCATTTTTATGGAACAGCTTAAAAAGAAGATAAATGATTTAATGATTGAAAAAAAAGTCAAAGGAATGTCTGTTGCCGTAACCGATAAAGAAAAAGTGATTTTTGCAGAAGGCTTTGGTGTTGAAAATATGGAATATCCCGATATTAAAACACGACCCGAGGCTCTTTATAAAATTGCATCAATTACAAAGGTTATAACAGGTCTGACTCTTATGTGCTTAAAGGAAAGAGGGTTTTTAGAGCTTGATAAACCTATTAAAGAATACCTGCCCTGGCTCTCTTTTAAAAACAAAGAGGCAGAAAGCAAAATGACGCTTCGCCACGTAATGTCACACACATCAGGTCTGCCTGCTGAATATACTCCTGAGGGAACAAAACACGAAGAAGACCTTATACATACGCTAAAAGAAGGCTTGCCCGAGTTAGAATTTGCATCACTTCCCGGTGACGGCAAATTCCTATACTCAAACTGGGGCATCAGAATTGCATCTATGGTAATGCAGGAGGTAACAGGCAAAAAATACACAGACCTTGCCAAAGAATTTATCATAAATCCTCTTAAAATGGAGCGCACAACCTTTGATATTCACGTTGCGGCAACATATCCTTTAAGCCTTCCCCATTTAGATACAGAAAACGGTGGTCACGAGGTTATGCATTTTATGCAGGAAAACGCCGCAAGACACGCAACGGGCGGACTTTATTCAAATATTTTTGATTTGTCAAAAATTGCGCGTCTTTTATTAAATGACGGAAAAGATGACAATAATAATGTAATTGTAACTAAAGCATCGCTCGATGAAATGCGCACAGTTCACGGCCACTCTGTAAAAGACCCGTCAATTGCCTACGGACTTACAATGTACGTAAAAACTTTTGGCAATAAAATTCTCCACGGCCACACAGGAAATGCACCGCCATATACCTCCGGTATGTTTGTTGATAACGAAAGCGGTCTTGGCACAGTTGTTCTTATGAACTCAAACAGAAATGATATGCGAGCACTTGTCCCTGAATTGGTCTTTAATACATTAGGAAAATAAATTTTAAATTAATACTACAAAAGCCCTGCTATACACCTTTAAAAGCAACGGGGCTTTTTTTGTAACCAAAATACGTGATGCATTAAATTGGAAATTATGTTATTAATGTGTGGTCGTGTTGTAGGGTGCGGCGATTTTCGACGCACCGCAAAACCGCACAAACGGAACGTCGGCAAGCGCCGTTCCCTACAATCGCACAACCAAATGTTACTACAATAAATCCCAATTTAACAATCTGGCTCTCGGTTGGTTTTGTAGGGGAGGGTCTCCGTGCCCTCCCGCGGGCGGTTCGAAAGCCGCAAAAATATGTACTTTTGAGCAGAAATGGGACGTCCGGGAGGCCGTCCCCTACGCTGCAGCCGCAAGATAGAATAATTTCGCATTCTGCACTTTGCGTTTTGCATTAGAATTTCCCTTGCATACCAATTATATCTATTTACATTATCCTGTTTTTGTGTTAAAATAATATAGAAACAAAAAAAGCCCCGACAATGCACGCATTATCAAGGCTATTTTTCAGGGTTGTTCACCCCATGCTATATGCATAGGGTGAATGAGAGAGAATATTGAAATGAGGTTTTCCTCATTGCAAGCGTTTGTTCTCGTGTACAAGCTACATTATACCACAGATGCCCAAATAATGCAAGTGCTTTTTGTGATATTTTTAACTAATTTACGAAGCCAAAGGAATGTATTTTATGTTTAAGCTTATTGATAAAATAGCAGAAGAAAAAAAAGCTACCAAAGAAGAGCTCCTTCTTTTAATAAATAACCACTCCCCCGAAAATTACGAATATCTTGCAAAAAAAGCAAGGAAGGTGCGAGAAAGCATATACGGCAAAAAGATTTTCATAAGGGGACTTATTGAGATTTCAAGCTACTGCAAAAACGACTGCTATTACTGCGGTCTTAGGCGCTCAAATTCGTGCGCTGAGAGGTATCGCCTCACAAAAGAGGAAATTCTCGCTTGTTGCGACGAGGGATATCCGCTCGGCTTTCGCACCTTTGTAATGCAAGGCGGTGAAGACGCTTATTTTACCGACGAAGTGCTGACTGACATTGTTTCATCAATAAAGAAAAAATATCCCGACTGTGCAGTTACTCTTTCTGTCGGCGAAAGAAGTATGGATTCGTACAAAAAACTAAAAGAAGCAGGAGCGGACAGATTTTTGTTGCGTCACGAAACCGCTAATTGCGAGCACTACGCAAAGCTTCACCCGAAAGAAATGACGCTCCAAAACAGAATGAATTGCCTTGCTTCCTTAAAAAAGCTCGGCTTTCAGACAGGATGCGGATTTATGGTGGGTTCGCCTTATCAAACGCTCCAAAATATCGTAGATGACATTTTGTTTATATCGGAATTTAAACCCGAAATGATTGGAATAGGACCTTTTATTCCGCACGAAAAAACGCCATTTAAGGACGAGCCTGCAGGAAGTGTTGATTTAACTCTTTATCTTCTTACAATTTTAAGACTGTTAAATCCAAACGCACTCATTCCCGCAACAACCGCACTCGGAACTCTCCAAACTGACGGACGTGAAAGGGGAATCCTGTCAGGTGCAAACGTTATAATGCCAAACCTTTCCCCCGTAGCTACAAGAAAAAAATATATGCTTTATAACGGCAAGCTTGCATCAGGAGAAGAAGCGGCAGAAGGATTATTAAAATTAAAGGAAAGTATGAAAAAAATCGGCTACGAAATTGTCACAGACCGTGGTGACTTCAGTAAATAATATTTAAACGCTTTATCCGCCCACGATAAAAAGCGTGTATACTTTTAATACTTTTGTGGGCAGAAAGGCTATTGAGATTAAAATGGACAAAAAAGAGCTTTTAAAGCACATTGGAAGCATTGAGCAAATTGGCGGTATAAAGGATTATACCATAAATGACGGCAAGGCAAAAGGCGTTCGTGCAATCGATATAAACACGGGTGTTATGCGTTTTACAATTATCCCCGACAGATGCTTAGACATCGCCCAGGCAGATTTTAAGGGAAGTGCTATAAGCTGGATTTCCAAAACGGGCATAACTGCTCCTGAGTATTACGAAAAAGACGGAAGAAACTTCCTTCGTGGCTTTTTTGGAGGTCTTGTTACCACGTGCGGTCTTAAAAACATAGGAAGACCCACCGAAACACAAGGTCTTCACGGCAGAATTGCAAACACACCTGCAAAAAATGTATGTGTTTGGGCAGGCTGGGAAGGCGACGATTATGTTATGAAGGTGTCGGGCGAAATGCGTGAATGCTCGGCTTTTGGCGAAAATCTCGTTTTAAAACGTACAATTTCTGCCAAGCTTTTTGATGCTACGCTCGTTTTAGAGGATAAAATTATAAACGAAGGCTTTAAAGACGAGGACATCGCTCTTTGCTATCACTGCAATTTCGGCTATCCGTTAGTCAGCGAAAAATCAAGAATTACAAACATCCCCGAAGAGCTTGCGTCAATCGATGCACCGTCACTTGATGCGAAAGAACAGTGCATCGAAGTAGATTTACCCGGTGATACTGTAACCGTTGGCATTGAAAACGAAAAAATCGGCGCATACCTTACATATAAAACGAAAACTCTTCCACGTTTTATTGCGTGGAAAATGCTCTCTGTCGGTGCATATGCAGTTGGTTTAGAACCAAGAACTTCAAATTTCGGCGGTGAAAATATTGCTAAAAACAATGAGTTTGTTACTTTAAAACCGTTTGAAGAATATGAAACAGGCTTTAGCCTTACTATAAAAGACCTTTAATCAAGGAAATCTTTTACAATATTTTGTAATTTTTTGCATAAAAATTTCTCTTTTTTGCAAAAACTCGTCAAAAACATTTGACATACAGCTAAATAAGTGGTAATATATTAATAAGGTAGAGGTGCACCTTTAATTAGTAGCCTTTGTTTGCTTCCGAAAAAGCCATAAACAAGTGCAAAAGGTAACGGTGCCGAAGAGGGTTCGTTTTCGGGCGGACTTATCTGGTTGTGCGGTAAATAACCGTATGACTGTCGCAAAGCCGGCGCTTTTTGCGAAGAGCTATTTGCGGAGGGCTATCCTTAGCTTTATGGCACATTTTTGTGTCTGTTTATGCTACTTGAGCCAAATTCTCCGCTAAAGTGCGAGAATTTGGCTTTTATTTTTACTTAAATAATAATTATGACGCATAATTTGTCATACAGGAGGTTTTACATTATGAAAAAGTATAACGTTGCCGTTGTAGGTGCAACAGGAATGGTCGGCAGAACCTTTTTAAAGGTTTTGGAAGAGAAGAAGCTCCCGGTAGAAAACTACTACCTGCTCGCATCTTCACGTTCAGCAGGTAAAACAATTGAATTTATGGGAAAAGATTACGTAATCGAAGAGCTTACAGAAGAATTTTTTAAAACACATAAAGTAGATATTGCTCTGTTTTCAGCAGGCGGTTCAACAAGCGAAAAATTTGCTCCGATTGTAGCTGAAACAGGCTGTATTGTAATCGATAACTCAAGCGCATGGAGAATGGACCCCAAAGTTCCGCTCGTTGTGCCCGAGGTTAATCCCGATGACATCAAATGGAACAAGGGAATAATTGCAAACCCCAACTGCTCAACTATTCAGGCAATGGTTGCTCTTCGTCCCCTTCAGGAAAAATACGGAATTAAGAGAATTGTATATTCAACATATCAGGCAGTTTCAGGCGCAGGTATGGGCGGATATTCTGACTTAGAGAACGGAATAAAGGGCGAAGCTCCCAAAAAGTTCAACCACCCGATATTTAATAACTGCTTACCTCAGATTGACGTTTTCCTCCCCAATGGCTACACCAAAGAGGAAATGAAAATGGTTAACGAAACAAAGAAAATCTTAGGCGATGATACATTAAAAATTACTGCAACTACTGTTCGTGTGCCTGTATTTAACAGCCACAGTGAATCAATTAACGTAGAGCTTAAAACTCCCTTTGAGCTTGATGAATTAAAGGATGTTTTAGCAAAAGCTCCCGGTCTTATCGTTGAAGATGATATTGATAACTGCATTTATCCCATGGCAATCAACGCAACAGGCAAAAATGAAACATTTGTCGGAAGAATCCGTCGTGACGAAAGCATCGACAACGGCGTAAACCTTTGGGTTGTTGCCGATAACATCAGAAAAGGCGCTGCAACAAACGCAGTTCAAATTGCTGAAAAAGTTATCGAAATGTGGGAAAATAATTAAAGGAGGTCTTTACTTTGAAGAAAACTCTTTTTACAGGTTCAGGCGTTGCTTTAGTCACTCCGTTTAAAGATAGCGGTGTAGATTACGACACCCTCGGCAATTTACTTGAGTTCCAGATTGAAAATAAAACTGACGCTATTATAATTTGCGGTACAACAGGTGAAGCTTCCACTATGCCTGACAGCGAACACATCAGCGTAATTGAATACGCTGTTAAAAAGACAGCAGGAAGAATTCCTGTTATAGCAGGTGCAGGAAGTAATGATACCAACCACGGCGTAGAGCTTGCAAAAGCTGCCGAAAGTGTTGGCGCAGACGGTCTTCTGCTCGTTACACCTTACTACAACAAAACAACTCAGAAAGGCTTGGTTAAGCATTTTACCGCCTTTGCTGAAAGCGTAGATATTCCGATAATTTTATATAATGTTCCCTCAAGAACAGGTATGAATATTTCAATTGATGCTCTCTCTGAGCTTCAAAGCATTGAAAATATTGTTGGTATAAAGGAAGCAAGCGGCAATATTTCATATACTGCTGAAGTTGCGGCAAAATTCCCCAATCTTGACCTTTATTCAGGAAATGACG
The DNA here is from genome assembly GCA_017935435.1 of Clostridia bacterium. Classification (GTDB taxonomy): domain Bacteria; phylum Bacillota; class Clostridia; order UBA1381; family UBA9506; genus RGIG9126. The sequence goes on from JAGBHP010000052.1 coordinate 6,050, forward strand.
ATATGACAGTTCCTGTTTTAAGCCTTGGCGGTAAGGGTGTAATTTCTGTTATTGCAAACATCCTTCCCTTTGACACTCACGATATGTGTCAGCAGTATTTTGACGGAAACGCTCAAAAAGCTACCGAATATCAGCTTAAAATGATTGATTTGGTTGCAAAACTCTTCTGCGAGGTTAACCCAATCCCTGTAAAAACCGCATTAAACATTATGGGAATGAATGCAGGAAAGTTAAGACTTCCTCTTTGCGAAATGAGCGAGGGAAATTACAATGCGCTTAAAAAATCAATGCTTGATTACGGAATGAAGCTTTAATAAGGAGCATTACATTATGACTAAAGTTATTTTAAGCGGCGCACTTGGCCGTATGGGTCAGGCTATAACAAGACTTGCGTCAAATGATAGCGAAATAGAAATCGTTTGCGGCTTTGATATCGCTGAAAACAAAGATATCAGCTACCCTGTTTTTTGTGATTACTCAAAGTGCGATATAGATGCTGACGTTATAATTGATTTCTCAAATCCGTCAAATTTTTCTAACGTGCTGAATTATGCCAAAGAAAAAAAACTCGGGCTTGTTATGTGCACAACGGGCTTAACCCCCGAGCAGAGAGCAGAGCTTTCTGCCGCTGCAAGCGAAATCCCTGTTTTCTTTTCGGCAAATATGTCACTCGGCATAAATTTGCTTATTGATTTGGCAAAAAAAGCAGCAGCTTTGCTTGGAGAAAATTTTGATATCGAAATCATCGAAAAGCATCATAATCAGAAGCTCGATAGCCCAAGCGGAACGGCTCTTGCAATTGCTGACGCTTTAAACGAAGCAGCAGACAATTCTTACGAGTACGTCTATGACAGACACGCAGTACGCAAAAAGCGTGACAAAAAGGAAATCGGTCTTCACGCAGTCCGTGGCGGCACAATCGTCGGCGACCACGATGTAATTTTTGCAGGTGCCGATGAGGTGGTTACAATTTCCCACCACGCAGCCTCACGTGACGTTTTTGCAAACGGTGCAATAAAAGCCGCTCACTTCTTATGCGGCAAACCCGCAGGCTTCTACTCTATGAGCGATTTGGTAAATTCTATTTAAGTAAATTATAAAGAGGTCATCAAATGATGACCTCTTTCAGACTGTCGAAAAACTCGTTCTACCGCAAGAACCATAATTTATAAGAAAGAAAACAAAATATTTAACAGAAAAAAATAGAAAGGAGCGCTTCTTTTAAAAAGCGCTCCTTTGCTTGCTTTTTGCGAACTCAAACTCTACCGTACCCTCGTACGCCGACGAATTTGAGTTCACAAAATATAACTTCGTTTTTCGAAATCTGCCCAGCGTGTCGACTTTATCGACACGCTGAAAAAGAGGTCATCAACTGATGACCTCTTTTTACGTTTATAAATATAAATTGGAATTTAACGTAGTACCGTTTGGCAGAGCGACAGGCTCCCTTGTGCAAAGGGAGCTGGCA
>JAGBHP010000053.1 GCA_017935435.1 Clostridia bacterium
AAGACAATATGTGCTTAGTTACAGACAGTATTCGCCACGGCGGAATGGAAAATATCGAAAACGAAGAGTGCGAAAACGGAAATGTTCCATATATAATAGAAGACGGAGTTGCAAAGCTTGCAGATAGAAGCGCATTTGCAGGAAGCATCGCAACGGCTGATGTTTTGGTTAGAACTTGTGTAAAAAAAGCAGGTATTCCGTTAAAAAGTGCAGTTAAAATGATAACAGAGGTTCCTGCACGCATTATGGGACTTAACCAAAAAGGCAAAATTTGTGAAGGCTTCGATGCAGACATCGTAATTTTTGACGAAGATATCAGCATTAAAAACGTTTTTGTAAACGGAAAAAATATTTTATAATCCTCTTTTTAAAAAAGAACGCAAGAAATGCTTTATTTTTTTCTGATTTTATAGTATAATGAAATGTAAAGTCGAAAAAAGGGGGAGAAAAAGTGTTACTCTCAGGTGCAGATATTGTAGTAAAAACCTTAATTGAGCAGGGAACGGACGTTGTTTTCGGATATCCCGGAGGTCAGATAATTGATGTCTACGATTCGCTTTATAAATATGAAAGTGAAATAAAGCACGTTCTTTCTGCACACGAACAGGGGGCGGCGCATGCAGCAGACGGTTATGCAAGGGCAACGGGAAAAGTCGGAGTTGTTATTGCAACATCAGGTCCGGGTGCGACTAATTTGGTTACCGGAATTGCAACTGCACATCTTGATTCGGTGCCGATGGTTGCAATAACGGGAAACGTTAAAAGCACGCAGATTGGCTCGGATAGCTTTCAGGAGCTTGATATTACGGGTGTTACTCTTCCGATTACAAAGCATAATTATTTCGTAAGTGATGTAAAAAAGCTTGCAGACACCATAAGAGAAGCATTTAAACTTGCAAAATCAGGCAGACCCGGTCCTGTTTTGGTGGATATTCCAAAAGATATTCAAATGGCAAAATGCGAATTTGAGCCGCAGGAAAAGGTCAGCGCTTATGAAAAGTTTGCGGCAAAGGATATAAGAATACAAGAGGCGGCAGAGGTAATAAACCAAAGCGAAAAGCCGTTTATTTATTTTGGCGGAGGCGTTTTGGCAGGCGATGCTAAAGAGGAAATGCTTGCGCTTGCCGAAAAAATTGATGCTCCTATCAGCTCATCGATGATGGGAATTTCGTGCGTTGAAACTAACCATCCGCGCTATCTTGGTATGCAGGGGATGCACGGAAATTTTTGTGCAACAGTTACAATGCAAAACGCAGATTGTATTATCGCACTGGGCGTAAGATTTAATGACCGTGTTATTGGAAACAAGGACAAGTTTGCGCAAAATATAAAAATTGTGCATGTTGATATTGACGGGTCGGAGCTTTTTAAGACGGTAAATGAAACAAATAGCTTACGTGGCGACGTAAAGCTTACATTAAAAAAGCTGATTCCGCTTTTAAAAGAGGCAAAGCACCCTGAGTGGAATAAAAAGGTAAACAAGCTGCGTGAAAAAGAAAAAAGCGAAAAAGATGCAAGAGAGGGTATGACGCCTGATAACATTTTATCGCTTGTAAATGAGTATAAAAAGGACAGTACGCCTGTTGCAACGGATGTCGGTCAGCATCAGATGTGGTCGGCACAAAAGCTTACGTTTACTAAAAACCGTAAGTTTATATCAAGTGGCGGTCTTGGCACTATGGGCTTTGGCTTGGGTGCTGCAATTGGCGCTTATTTTGGCACGGGTGAAAGAACTGTGCTGATTACGGGCGACGGAAGCTTTGGTATGAATTTAACCGAGCTTGCAACGGCGGTTACCTACGGCGTTCCTATTGTTATTTTAATTATGAATAACGGCGTTTTGGGAATGGTTCGCCAGTGGCAGACTCTCTTTTTTGATAAGCATTACTCAAATACGGTTTTAGACAGAAAAACCGATTTTGTGGCAGTTGCCAAAGCTTTTGGAGCAGACGGTGCAAAATGCGAAACCTTAGAGGAAACAAAAGATGCACTTAAAAAAGCTTTTTCGCATAATGGCCCGTTTGTTATAGATTGCAAAATAGATAAAGATGAGTTTGTTTTTCCGATGCTTCCGCCCGGAGGCACGGCAAATGATATTATAGTTAAGGTTGGTGAGTAGCTTTGGAAAGATATATCTTAGCAGTTTTAGTAAGAAACCAGTTCGGTGTTTTAAATAGAGTTACAAGTATGTTCAGACGCAGACAGTTTAATATAAGTGCGCTGACTGTAAGTGAAACGGAGTCTAATGAGTTTTCAAGAATAACAGTTACCTTTGACGGCGATGAACAAAATGAGCAGCAGCTTATAAATCAGCTTTATAAACTGCCCGATGTGTGCTCAATTCGTGAGCTTCATAAAGAAGATGCGGTAAGCTGCGAGCTTGTGCTTATAAAAATGGAAAATAACCCTGCCTTTCGTGACGATATTTTAACGGCTGCAAAGGCTTTTGAGGCAAAAACTGTGGATTATAGCCGAGAGGCAATTGTTTTTCAGCTCACAGCAGACAGCTTAAAGATTGATGAGTTTATTAATTTGATGCGTGATTACACTATTTTAGAAATTTGCCGCACAGGAAGAGTGTCGCTTGAAAAGGGCGGTACAACTATCAGAAATGTGACAAATCTGTAAGGTTTTTTAAGGTAAAAAAGTTATTAAATAAAGCTATTGACAAAACTGTTTTCGTGTGTTAAAATAGTTCAGGATTTTGTTTAAAACTATTAAAATGGTTTAGTCAAGCCGCTTAATAAAAGTAAACGACTTGCTTTTTGCGGGTCGTTTTTTTATGTGATTTTATGATTTTTAGGGAGAGGAAAAAATGAGTACATTATTATCAGTTTCAATTGCTCTTTTAGCAGGTCTTTTGATGACAAGAGCGTTTAAGCCGCTTAAATTGCCGTCGGTTACGGCGTATTTGATAGCGGGTGTGTTAATCGGTCCTTACTGCATAGGCAGACTCGGGATTGATGGCCTTGGTTTTTCATCAGCAGAAGATGTAGGTGCGTTAGCGCTTATTTCAGAGGTTGCTTTGGGCTTTATCGCTTTTTCTATCGGTAGCGAGTTTAAGCTTGAAGAACTTAAAAAAACAGGCAAACAGGCGTGTGTGATAGGTATTGTTCAGGCACTTGTTGCAACCTTGTTTGTTGATATTGCACTTTTTGTTGTACATAAGCTTATGCCTGATAAATTAACGGTTTCGCAGGCAATAACGCTTGGTGCTATTGCAACTGCAACTGCGCCTGCCGCAACTTTAATGGTTGTTCGTCAGTATAAGGCAAAAGGCCCTCTTACGAGCCTCTTGCTTCCTATCGTTGCGCTTGACGATGCGGTTGGTCTTATCGTTTTTGCAATTTCGTTTGGTATCGCAAAAACAATAATCAGCGGAAGCATAGATGTTATTTCTATCGTTTTAAATCCGCTTGTTGAAATCATTTGCTCGCTCACACTTGGCGCAATTATGGGCTGGATACTTACACAGCTTGAAAAGATGTTTAACTCAAACACAAACCGCTTAAATGTAACTATCACATTTGTGCTTTTAACGGTTGCGCTTTCTATGATGGAATTTCACATCGGCTCAGTTCACATCAGCTTTTCATCACTTTTGGTATGTATGATGCTTGGTACTGTATTTTGTAATATCTGTCCGCTTGCAGATGATATGATGGAAAGAGCAGATAAGTGGACATCACCTGTGTTCGCACTGTTTTTTGTAATTAGCGGTGCTGAGCTTGAACTCAGCGTATTCGGCGATTGGGCAATTGTAGTAATCGGTGTTGTTTATATCATATTCCGCTCACTTGGTAAATACTACGGCTCATTTGCAAGTGCAAAAGCTACTTGCTGCGAAGAGTCAATATGCAAATATTTGGGTATTACGCTTCTTCCGCAGGCGGGTGTTGCTCTTGGAATGTGTGCAATTGCAGCGGCGGCTCCTGAAATGGCAGGGCAGGGCAACCTTATCAGAAATATTACGCTTTTTGCCGTACTTATTTATGAGCTTGTCGGTCCGCTTCTTACACGTCAGGCACTTATAGCAGCAGGCGATATTAAGCCTATGGAAGAACACGTTAAGATGCGCCGTCAGCACAAATTAAACAGCGTAAAAAATTCATCTGAAAAATAATTAAAAATATGCAAAAAAATGCACCTCAAAGGTTAGATACTTTTGGAGGTGCATATTTTTTATGTAAAAACGCAAAATAATCACAAGTAAATTTTTGGGGTGATTAAAATAAAAGAGCTTAAAAAGCACAAATTTTTAATATACATTTCAGGAGGCTTAATTAGCGGATTTTTAAACGGACTTTTCGGAAGCGGCGGCGGAACGGTGATTGTACCATTTTTGGAAGAATTTTTGGATTTTGACGAACATTCATCTCACGCAAGCGCAATTCTTATTATTCTTTGCTTTACGCTGGTCAGCCTTTTTTTCTACGGAAAAAACGGAAATCTTGATTTTTCTTTGGCACTGAAGGTGTCGGCAGGCGGCGTAATAGGCGGTTTTTTGGGTGCAAAGCTTTTAAAAAAGCTCTCAGGAAGAGTTATAAGAATTATTTTCGGCAGTTTTATGATTATAGCGGCAATCAAAATGTTTTTTGCATAAAAATTTTAAAAAAAGGGTGATACTGTGTTTATACTTCCCATAATTTCAGGCTTTCTTTCTGGCATAATAAGCGGAATGGGCATCGGCGGCGGAACAATTTTAATTCCTGCACTTTCTATTTTTTTAAGTGTGTCGCAAAAGCAGGCACAAGGGGTAAATCTTCTGTATTTTATCCCAACTGCCGCAGTTTCCTTATATGTTCATATAAAAAATAAAAATATAGTTTTTAAAACATCATTTATAATTGCAGGTATGGGCATTATTGGTGCGGTTTTTGGTGCGGTTTTGGCAAATAAAATTGATACAAATCTTCTAAGAAAGCTCTTTGCCGCCTTTCTTTTGGCTATGGGTTTTTACGAAATTGTAAAAAAAGACAAAAAAAAGTAAAAAAAGAGTTTACCAAACATCAAAAATGTGTTATTATTATATAATGTAATATTTTGTTTAAAACGGAGGTTTTAGCTTGTTTTCAAAACTATTACCCGATATGTGCGCAGAAAGCATTTATGATATTGATTTTGATATTTTTAAGGAAAAAGGCATCGATAGCCTCATTTTAGATATCGACAATACCCTTGTGTCGCACAAAATAGCAAGTCCTGATGAAAAAACGCTGAAGCTTTTAGCTTTTTTAAAGGAAAGCGGCTTTAAGCTTGCGATAATTTCAAACGGAAAGCCCGAGCGAGTAAGCCTTTTTACAAAGGGGTTTGACATTCCTGTAATTTCGGGTCATTTAAAGCCTTCTAAAACAGGATATGTTTTAGCACTTCAAAAAATGGGGTCAGAGCCAAAAGCATGCGCTGCAATTGGTGACCAGATTTTTACAGATGTTTTAGGCGCAAACAAAATGGGAATTTTCTCTGTCTTTACCACTCCAATCGAAAAATATGAAAATTCCTTCTTTTACATAAAACGTTTTTTTGAGGGTTTCATTTTAAAAAAACTGAAATGAGTGTTTTATTATGACTAAAGAAAGCATTTTAGATAAAATTATTACGCCATCAGACGTTAAAAAGCTGAAAAAAAGCGAAACTGATGCACTTTGCGCAGAAATACGCTCTTTTTTAATCGATACTGTATCTAAAACGGGCGGGCATTTAGCATCAAACCTTGGCGTTGTAGAGCTTACTGTTGCACTTTTCCGCTCGCTTGATTTAAAAGAGGATGCGCTTATTTGGGACGTGGGGCACCAAGCCTACGTACATAAGCTCTTAACGGGAAGAAAAGAAAAGTTTTCTTCGCTTCGTTCATTTGGCGGTCTTTCGGGATTTCCAAAAACGAGCGAAAGTGAGTACGATTTTTTTAATACGGGTCATTCGTCTACCTCAATTTCGGCGGCTCTTGGAATTGCACGTGCAAAAAGGCTGAGTAAAACAGGCGGACGCTCTTTGGCGGTAATCGGCGACGGTGCTTTTACGGGCGGTATGGCATTTGAAGCTTTTTGCGATGCAGGTGCATCTAAAGAAAGCATAACTGTTATTTTAAACGATAACGAAATGTCTATTTCAAAAAATGTGGGCGGTTTTTCTGACCACTTAACTGCACTTCGTTCTAAAAAATTGTATCTGCGCTTTAAATCCTCGCTTGAAGAAACTTTGTATAAGCTTCCTTTGGGCGGCGAAAAATCCGTAAAATTTTTAAAAAAGGTAAAAGACGGTATAAGGCATTTTATCACCGCAAATACATTTTTTGAAGAGCTTGGGTTTACTTATTTAGGCCCTGTTGACGGACACAACGTAGAAAGCCTTACCAATATTTTAAACAGTTCAAAAAATATTCCCGGCCCTGTGTTAATTCATGTTATCACCAAAAAGGGAAAGGGATATAAATTTGCTGAAGACAAGCCCTCTAAGTTTCACGGCGTAGGGGAGTTTGTTGTAGATACGGGAGAAAGCTCAAAAAAAAGCAGTCACCTGTCTTATTCAAAGGTGTTTGGCGAAACTCTATTAGAGCTTTCACGAAAAAATGATAAAATCTGTGCGGTAACTGCCGCTATGCCTGACGGAACGGGACTTTCTGAATACAGCAAAGTTTTTTGCGAACGCTTTTTTGATGTTGGAATTTCAGAACAACACGCAGTTACAATGTCGGCAGGGCTTGCGGTCGGAGGTATGCGCCCTGTTTGTGCTTTATACTCTTCTTTTATGCAAAGAGCGTATGACCAGGTACTGCACGATGTTTGTCTGCAGAACTTAAATGTTGTTTTTGCGATTGACCGTGCAGGAATTGTAGGACGTGACGGCGAAACGCATCAGGGAATTTTTGATATTTCCTTTTTGTCCGCTATGCCAAATATTTCGATTCTTGCCCCGTCTAACTTTGAAGATTTTAAAGAAATGCTTGATTATGCTTTAAATGAGCACCAAGGTCCGATTGCGCTGCGCTATCCGAGGGGAAATATGGGATACACCTATCAAGAGCGCAAGCCGTTTGAGTTTAAAAAAGCGAGCGTAATTAAGTCGGGCACAGATTGCCTTATAATCAGCGTAGGTCATATGCTGGGTATTGCAGAGAGCGTTTTAAATGAGCTTAAAAAAAGCGGAATAAGCGCAGGTCTTGCAGATTTAAGAACGGTATTGCCGTTTGATGAAGAATTTATAAAAGATGCTGCTAAAAATTATAAAATGATAGTGTGCATAGAAGACGGCGTTTTGCACGGCGGTGCAGGCAGTCTGATTTCTGAATTTTTAGAAAAAAACGAAATAAATACTGCGCTTCTTAAAATTGCGCACGAAAATAAAATAGTTCCGCACGGAGGTGCAAGCGAGCTATACCAAAATGCAGGTCTTTCGGCGGATAAGATTTTAGAAAGAATTTTAACTAAATATAAAACTTTGTGAGGTTTATAATGAATAATATTGAATTGCTCTCGCCTGCCGGGAGCTTAGAAAAATTAAAAATGGCAATTCTTTATGGCGCAGATGCGGTTTATGCAGGCGGCGAAGAATTTTCGCTTCGTGCCGCTGCTAAAAACTTTTCATCTGATGATTTAAAGCGTGGTATTGAGTTTGTTAGAAAACACAACAAAAAAATTTATATTACGGCAAATATTTTTCCGCACAATAAGGATTTAGAAGAAGTGCCGCGTTTTATGGAGGAAATGGAAAGCCTTGCCCCCGATGGTCTTATTATTTCCGACCTTGGTATGTTTTCTATGGCAAAAAAATACGCTCCGTCTGTTCCGCTTCACGTCAGCACTCAGGCAAACTGCGTAAACTATATGTCAGCAAAAACGTGGTATGACTTAGGTGCTAAAAGAGTTGTGCTTGCACGTGAGCTTTCCTTTGATGAAATAAAGGAAATAAGGGATAACACACCCGAAGATTTAGAGCTTGAAGCCTTTGTGCACGGCGCAATGTGTATTTCTTACTCGGGCAGATGCCTTCTTTCTTCTTATATGACAGGAAGAGATTCAAACAAAGGTGACTGTGCGCACCCTTGCCGCTGGAATTACAGCTTAGTTGAAGAACAACGCCCCGGGGAATATATGGATGTTTTTGAAAATGAACGTGGTACGTTTATTTTTAACTCAAAGGATTTATGTATGATAAATTATATCCCTGAGCTTATAAAATCGGGAATTACAAGCTTTAAGCTTGAGGGAAGAGTAAAAACAGAATACTATGTTTCAATTGTAACCAAAGCTTACAGAATGGCAATTGATGCATATTACGAAAATCCCGAAAAGTATGAGTTTAATCCCGAATGGGCAGAAGAGCTTTCTAAGGTTTCAAACCGCAGATACACAAACGGCTTTTATCTCGGAAAGCCTAACGAAGAGGCTCAGGTTTACGGCTCGTCATCATACATTCGTGAGTATGATATCGTAGGACTTGTTAAAGGCTACGATATCGACACAAACGAAAACATCATCGAGCAGAGAAACAGAATTTTCACAGGTGACGAAATAGAAATCGTACCGCCTGATGATAAGTTTTTCACTCACAAGATAGCCGAAATGAAGGATAAAGATAACAATATTATCGACTGCGCACCTCACGCACAGCAGATAATTAAAATAAAACTGGGAAAAGAGCTTCCCGAAAATACTATAATAAGAAAAAAACGCGCGTAAGCGTAAGGAGGTTTTTAGATTGGGTTTATTTGGTAACAATTATTCACGCCCCGGAAAAGGTATTTCCAAAGAGGAGGCGGCAAAAAGAAATTATTTTGACATTTTAGGCAGAAAGTTCTGGAAAATCGTTCAGGTTAATATGCTTTATGTTTTAGTAAACATTTTGTTTTTCGGTGCTTTTGTTTTTATGATTTTACCTGTTATTTTTACAAGCGATGAAGCAGTTTTAAATGAAATTATGAACTCGCTTATAATTCCGGTAGTTACAGGCAAAACGCTTATTCCCATCGGCTATTTTATACCGTTTTGTTTTATCGGTCCTGCAACGGCAGGTCTTACTTATGTTTTAAGAAACTACGCAAAACAAGAGCACGCTTTTATGGCAAGTGACTTTTTTGAGCATACAAAAAAGAACTTAAAGCAAGGCTTGCTTGCGAGCACAATTATGACGGCGGTTACTTATCTTTTTATAACTGCGGTAATTTTCTACTTAAACCACGTGGCTTTTAAGGCTCTTATTGTGGCTGTTGCCGTAATTGTCGGCGCAATTTTAATATGCGCAAGCTTTTATGTTTATCCTATTATGGTCACATTTGATATGAAGCTTCGCTACATTTTTAAAAACTCACTTATTTTTGCTTTGGCAAAGCTTCCGCAAAATGTATTTATTATGCTTGTGATTTTAGCAGTTCACGCACTTTTAATCTGGTATCTGCCGCTTGTGTGGGCGCTACTTATGTGCGTATTTTTAATCGGCTGGTCATCATACACTATGAACTACTACGCTTGGCACGTAATTAATAAGCATATGATGTCGCAGATTGAAAATAATGAAGAAAAAGAAGAATCAGTTTTTGATGATAATTTAGTTGAAAAGAAATAATAAACTTAAAACCGATTGGAGGAAAATAAAGAAATGAAAATTTCAAAAGAAGAGGTTTTTCACGTGGCAAAGCTTGCACGTTTAAACCTTACAGATAGCGAGGCTGAAAAGCTCTCAATTGATATGGAAAGCATAATAGGCTTTGCAGATAAATTAAATGAGCTTGATACAGAGGGCGTAGTTCCTACCGCTCATGCAATTCCCGTTTCAAACGCTTTTCGTGAGGATGAGGTTGTTCCCTCGTACGAAAACGAACTTATTATTCAAAATGCACCGCACGCAGAAGACGGTTGTTTCGTCGTTCCCCGTGTTGTAGAATAAAAGGAGGAAACGACAATGAAATTTTATGAATTAACGGCGCATGAAGTGCGTGATTTAATAAAAAATAAAGAAGCGTCTTCCGTAGAGGTTACAAAGTCGGTTTTAGAAAGAATTGATGCGGTTGAAGATAAGATTGAAAGCTATGTAACCGTACTTAAAGACGAAGCAATAGCGCAAGCCGAAAAGGTTGATAAAAAAATTGCATCAGGTGAAGAAACAGGGGCACTTGCAGGCGTTCCTATGGCACTTAAAGATAATATGTGTACTAAAAATATACTCACAACCTGTTCTTCTAAAATGCTCTATAATTTTAAGCCGCCTTATAATGCAACTGTTGCGGAGAAACTCCAAAAAAGCGATGCCGTTTTAGTCGGCAAAGCTAATATGGACGAGTTTGCAATGGGTTCATCAACCGAAAACTCATATTTTAAGAAAACAAAAAATCCTTATGATTTAACTAAAGTTCCGGGCGGTTCATCGGGCGGAAGCGCTGCGTGCGTTGCAGCAGATGAAGCGATTTTCTCTCTCGGCTCTGACACAGGCGGCTCAATCCGTCAGCCTGCGGCTTTTTGCGGCTGCGTTGGCTTAAAGCCGACATATGGCGCAGTATCACGCTTTGGTCTTATTGCTTTTGCATCCTCACTTGACCAGATTGGTCCTATGACTAAAGACGTAGAAGATTGTGCTTTGATTTTAAATGAAATTGTAGGTCACGATAAAAACGATTCAACATCGGTAAAACGTGAGTATCCTGATTTTACAAAAGCTTTAACAGGTGATGTTTCTGATATTAAAATCGGTGTTCCCGACGAATACTTTGGCGAGGGCATAAATTGCGAAGTAAAAGATGCCGTTTTGGGCGCAGTTAAAAATTTAGAAAATTCAGGCGCTAAGGCAGATTCCTGCGCACTTCCTTTAAACGAATACGCACTTCCTGCTTACTATATGATTTCTTCGGCAGAAGCAAGCTCAAATTTAGCACGCTTTGACGGTGTAAAATATGGCTTTAGAGCTGAAAAGTTTGAAAATCTCATTGACCTTTATGCTCAGACGAGAAGCGAGGGCTTTGGTGATGAGGTTAAGCGCCGTATTATGATTGGTACGTATGCACTTTCATCGGGATATTATGATGCGTATTACAAAAAAGCTCAGCAGGTGCGTACACTTGTTATGCAGGATTTTGAAAAGGCATTTGAAAAATATGATTGCTTAATCACTCCTACTGCTCCTATGACTGCTTTTGGAATTGGCGAAAAAACATCCGACCCGCTTCAGATGTATCTTGCAGATATCTGCACTGTTTCTGTTAACATTGCAGGACTTCCTGCTATCGTTATTCCCTGCGGATACGATAAGTGCGGTATGCCAATCGGCGTTCAGATTATAGGTAAGCCCTTTGGCGAGGCTGATATTTTACGTACAGCTCACCTACTGGAGAAAACAATCACAAAAATTCGTCCAAATCTTTAATCAAGGGACAGAAAGGAAAGTATTTATATGAATTACGAAACCGTTATCGGACTTGAAATACACGCAGAGCTTGCTACCAAAACAAAAATTTACTGCGGATGCAAAAATGAATTCGGCGGTGAGCCAAACACTCACACTTGCCCTGTTTGTACAGGTATGCCAGGCTCGCTTCCCGTTTTAAATAAAAAGGTTGTAGACTATGCAATTTGTGCAGGTCTTGCTATGAACTGCGAAATTACACGCTATGGTAAACAGGACAGAAAGAATTATTTCTATCCTGACCTCCCGAAAGCTTATCAGATTTCTCAGTTTGACCTTCCCGTTTGCCACGACGGATATGTAGATATCGAGGTTGACGGCAAAACAAAAAGAATTGGAATTACACGTATCCACATAGAAGAAGATGCAGGTAAGCTCATTCACGATGATTATTCGGGCACATCGCTCGTTGATTACAACCGCTGCGGTGTTCCGCTTATTGAAATTGTAACAGAGCCTGACATTCGTTCATCAGAAGAAGCAAAGATTTTCTTAGATACCTTAAAATCAATTTTGGAGTACACTGAGGTTTCCGATTGTAAGATGCAGGAAGGCTCGCTTCGTTGTGACGTAAACGTATCTATCCGCCCCGAAGGCGAAACTGAGTTTGGCACACGTTGCGAAATGAAAAACGTAAATTCATTTTCTGCCGCAGTTCGCTCAATGGACTATGAAGTTAAAAGACAAATAGAAATTGTTGAAGCAGGCGGAGAAATTGTTCAGGAAACCCGCCGTTGGGATGACACTAAGGGCGTAAGCGTTTTAATGCGTACTAAAGAAGACGCTCACGACTATCGCTATTTCCCCGAGCCTGACCTTCTTCCTATTATCATTTCTGATGAATGGATTGAAGCAGTTCGCTCACGCCTGCCTGAGCTTCCGGCTGAGCGCAGAGCACGCTACATTAATGAATACGGACTTACAGAGTATGATGCATCTGTAATTACAACCTCTAAAAAGACATCAGATTACTTTGAAGAGTGTGTAAAATCAGGCTGTGACCCGAAATCTGCAAGCAATTGGCTAATGGGCGACATCACAAGATACTTAAATGAAAAAGAGCTTGAGCCGTCTGATATTCCGTTTACTGCAAAGCAGCTTGCATCGCTCCTTTCTTTAATTCAAAAGGGTACAATAAGTAACTCTGCGGCTAAAAAGGTGCTTGTTAAAATGTTTGAAGAGCCTGATGACCCCGAAAAACTCGTTGAAAAGCTTGGTCTTGTTCAGGTTTCAGATGAAGGTGCGCTGAAGCAAATGGTAGATGACGTTTTAGCGGCTAACCCCCAGTCAATTGTTGACTATAAAGCGGGTCGTGACCGTGCAATCGGCTTTTTGGTTGGTCAGATTATGAAAGCATCAAAAGGAAAAGCTAATCCGCAAATGATAAACAAGCTTTTAAAAGAAGCACTTGACAATATGTAATTATGATTTACGATATAATATATGAAAATGCAAGAAGACGCCTCGATTATCTCACACCCTTGCCCGTTGACTGCGGCAAATTGTGTGATTGTGCGTGTTGTAAAGGGGATAAAGATACAGGAATGTATCTTTTCCCTTTTGAAGAAAAATTCTATGAAAATTTAGACGGGTTTATAATAGATGACAGTGAGCTTTTATATTCTGACGGCACACCCGTTAAGTTTATCAGCTGCACAAAACCTTGCGACAGACACACAAGACCCCTTTCGTGCAGAATTTTTCCGCTTTTTCCCTACTATAAAAAAGGTACATCGCCAAAAGCTATATTAGATTCGCGCGCAAAAGGCTTGTGTCCGCTGCTTTATCCTGAATGTGCCTGCTACATACAAAAAAAGTTTTATTCCGAGGTTGAGCTTTTGGGAAAATACCTTGCGAAAACTCCAAAGGGTGCAGACTTTTTGGAAAGCGTATCTTGCATTTTAGACGATTATTTAAAATTAAAAGGATGAAATTATGAATTTAAATGATACAATTGCCGCAATCGCAACTGCCCACGGTGTTGGCGCAATCGCCGTTATCCGTATTTCAGGGGAGGATGCGATAGAAATTTGCGATAAAATTTTTGTTTCACCTAAAAATAAAAAGCTTACAGACGCCAAAACGCACACTATCCATTTTGGAAAGATTGTAATGTGCGGCAAAAACGTCGATGAGGTTTTGGTGTCTGTTTTTCGTGCGCCTTTTTCCTACACGGGCGAAAACTCGGTGGAAATAAGCTGCCACGGCGGAATACTTGTCAGCAAAAAGGTTTTAGAAGCCGTAATTTCGGCAGGCTGCCGTTTGGCTGAAGCAGGCGAATTTACAAAGCGTGCCTTTTTAAACGGAAAGCTTGATTTGTCGCAGGCAGAGGGTGTAATAGATGTTATAAACGCTGAGTCTACCCCTGCGCTTTCCCTTTCTGTCAATCAGCTTGGCGGCGCAATTTCAAAAGAAATTACAAAAATTCGTGAAAATCTTTTAAGCGTCATTACGCAGATTAATGCGGCTATTGACTATCCCGAAGAGGATGTTGAAGAGCTTACAAATGCACAGATTTGCGAAAAATTATCGTCTGCGCTTACTAAAATAAAAGCACTTGCCGATTCTGCTGATAACGGCAGATTTCTTCGTGACGGAATTGATACTGCGATTGTAGGAAAACCCAACGTGGGAAAATCCTCTCTTTTAAACGTTTTGCTTGGTGAAGACCGTGCAATTGTAACAGATATCGCAGGAACAACAAGAGATGTAATTTCCGAAAAGCTTGTTTTGGGAAATGTCGTTTTAAATATTTATGATACCGCAGGCATCAGGGATACCGAGGATAAAATAGAAAGCTTTGGAATTGATAAGTCTAAGGAATGTATCGAAAAATCCGAGCTTATTTTGTTTGTTGTTGACGCTTCAAGCGGAATTACCCCTGATGATGAAGAAATATTTAAGCTTTGCAAGGATAAAAAAGTGCTTGTAATTGCAAATAAAACCGATTTAAGTAAGGAAAATATCGATTTTGATGCGCCTGTAATTTATATCAGCGCAAAAGAAAGAGATGGAATTGATAAAATCTCGCAAAAAATTGAAGAGATGTTTGAAATCGGCAAAATTAAGGCATCAAATAACGATGTTGTTGTTTCGCTTCGCCACAAAGCCGCTCTTTGCGATGCTTTTGGCAGTATAGAAACTGCCTTTTATGCTATAAAAAACAATACTCCTATCGATATGGCATCAATTGACATTGTAAATGCTATATCTTCGCTTGGCGAAATTTCAGGTCAGACTGTAAGCGAGGAAATTATTCAAAATATCTTTGCTTCTTTCTGCGTTGGAAAATAAAACAGAATAATATTTATTTTTTTAAAATAAAATGTAATATTAAATTATATTTACACTTGAAAGGATGACAAATATGTCCGCCCTTAAAAAACAAACATATCTAAAAGGTGCCGCAATACTTGTTGTTGCAAATCTTATGGTTAAGGTAATCGGTGCCGTTTTTAAAATACCGCTTGCAAATATTTTACAGGAAGAGGGTATGGCACTTTTTAGTACAGCCTATAACCTTTACACTATGCTTTTTGTAATAGCTACCGCAGGTCTTCCTGTGGCTATTTCTAAAATGGTATCGGAAAGCCTTGCAAAAAACAATCAAAGCGAGGTAAAAAGAATTTTCAGGATTGCGCTTTCGATGCTTTCATTTTTGGGCGTGCTTGGTATGCTCATTTTGTTAGTTGGTGCGAAGCCCCTTGCAAAAAGCGTAGGCTCTCCTGAATCCACCCTTGCAATTATTGCAATTGCTCCCGCAGTTTTCTTTGTTGCCGCACTTTCTGCTTTTCGTGGCTATTTTCAGGGGCATTCAAATATGATTCCTACTGCGGTATCTGAGGTTGTTGAGGCTCTTGGAAAGCTTTTGGTCGGTCTTGCGCTTGCTTACTTTTTTATGCAAAGTGCGCAGGGCGGTTTCTCTAAGGCGGCAGCAGGTGCAGTTTTGGGCGTAACGGGCGGTGCTTTTGCAGCCCTTGCGATAATGGCGGTATCATACGTTGTTTTAAATAGAAAAAGCGTATCTGTTCCGCTTTCGGCAGATTTAAAGGTTAGAAGCCGCACAGAAATCTTTAAAACGCTTCTTCTGCTTGCAATCCCGATTACGATAGGTGCGGCGGTTACTTCGCTCACTAACGTAATTGATATGGCAATGATTCGTCAGCGTCTTCAAACGATTTCGGTTTCGCCCGAAATTTGCGAAATGCTTGGAAATTTCTACGGTTTAGCAGAAAATGATATAAAAATAGGGGAGTTTCTTTCCACTAAAGCATCAGATGTCTTGTATGGTGCATACACAGGCTTTGCAATTCCATTATTTAACCTGCCGCCCACAATTGTTATGGCACTTTCTCTTAGCATCGTGCCTGCAATTTCAAGTGCATTTGCTTTAAAAAACTATTCTTCGATACAAATGCTTACGCAGTCAACTCTGAGAATTACAATAATGTTTTCTGTGCCTTGTGCGGTTGGACTTTCGGTGCTTTCAACACCTATTTTGATAGCGCTTTACAATAACGCACGAAGCTATGCGCTTCTTTCGGTTTTAGCGTATGCTGTAATTACCGTTTGCTTAGTGTCTGTTACAACTGCGATACTTCAGGCAACAGGTCACGTTATGCTTCCTGTTAAAAATATGCTTATCGGCGGAATTTTAAAGATAATAACAAACTATATTTTTGTTGCAATTCCGTCTGTAAACATAGGCGGTGCGCCCATTACAACAAATATTTGCTACCTTGCTATTGCTATTTTAAATATTTGTGATATAATAAAAATTACAAAGGCAAAAATTAGCATAACGGAGTTTATAATAAAGCCCGTAATATCAGCTTTGGTCATGGGTATTGCCGCAGTATTTTCATATAACCTTGCGGCAGGCTTTTTATCTGTTCCAAAGTTATCTCTTGCAATAACATTTATGGATACGGCTACGCCCATTACACCGCTTGATGCAAAGGTACGTTTTGGTGTAATTGCTGCAATGGCGGTTTCAATTTTTGTTGCGGTTATTGTGTATGCCATTATGATTTTTGTTACAAAAAGCGTAAAAAAAGACGATGTTTTAATGCTTCCAAAGGGTGAAAAGCTTGCAAAAATTCTTGAAAAGAGGCATTTATTATCATAAGTTTTCCAAAATTTAGTAATTTTTTTGTGTAATCTTAACAGAAAATTTGAATAAATATGTTAAAAAGTGAAAAAATTGGTGATTAATTATGAATTTTGACAAAAAAGACTATACATTTAGCGATTTAATTGATATAATATATATGTTGAGAAGTGACAACGGATGCCCTTGGGACAGGGTTCAGACGCACGATTCAATCAAAATGAACTTGGTTGAAGAAGCGTATGAGGCAATTGAGGCATTAGACTCAGGCGATAAAATGAAGTTTGCTGATGAACTCGGCGACATTTTATTGCAGGTTGTTTTCCATTCTGTTATCGGTGAGGAAGATAAAACCTTTGCGGTTTCTGATGTTATAAATGCAGTTTGTCACAAGATGGTAAGCCGTCACACTCATATTTTCGGAAATGATAAAGCAGACACTCCTGACGAGGTTTTAGATACTTGGAATAAAAATAAGCTTATTGAAAAAGGCTTAAAATCAAATGCTGAGGATTTAAAAAGCGTTTGCCATTACCTCCCTGCACTAATCAGGGCAAGAAAGGTGCAGTCAAAGGCTGCAAAGGTTGGCTTTGACTGGGATTCTGTAAGCGGAGCGCTGGATAAGCTTTCGGAAGAAATCGAGGAGCTTAAAAGTGCGATAAATGCGCAAAATGAAGAAAATATTTCCGAAGAGCTTGGCGATTTGATTTTTTCGGCAGTCAACGTTTCAAGGTTTTTAAAGGTTGAGCCGGAAGAAGCGCTGACAAAGTCAACAGAGAAATTTATATCACGCTTTGAAAAGCTTGAAAATGCGGCTAAAAGCCAAAATAAAGAGCTTTCAGATATGAGTCTTTCCGAAATGGACAAGCTTTGGGAAGATATAAAAAAACAATAAAATAGTAAAAATATAGCGCAAGCTATATAATCATAAAAACATAGGAGGAAGAAAAATGAATAAGACAGAATTAGTTGCAGCATTAGCTACTGCAGCAGAAGTAAGCAAAAAAGATGCAGAGAAGGTTTTAAATTCTTTCATCGCAGTTGTTGGTGATTCTTTAAAGAAAGGTGACAAGGTTCAGCTCGTAGGCTTTGGTACATTCGAAGCTAGAAAGAGAGCAGCAAGAACTGGTAAAAACCCCCAGACAAAAGCAGCTATCAAGATTCCTGCTACAACAGTTCCTGCATTCAAAGCTGGTAAAGCTTTAAAAGACGTTGTTGCTGGTAAGTAATTAACTAAATTTACATGTAAATTTAAAGGAGCGAATTTTTATTCGCTCCTTTATTCTATGCTTTTTTAATCAGAAAAATCGAAATTTTACTTATCTTCACCCATTAACTCTTTAACGGAGGTAACAAGACCTGCAAGCTCTTGAACCTTTGAGGGAATAATAATTTTTGTTGCTTTTCCATCTGCTGCTTTTTCAAAGCTCTCTAAAGCCTTAATCGCAATATAGCTATCCGACGGATTTGCCTCGTTAATCTTTCTTATACCCTCTGCAATCGCCGTTTGTACGGCTAAAATTGCCTCTGCTTCACCTTCTGCTTCCCTGATTGCAGTTTCCTTTACTGCTTCGGCACGAAGGATTGCAGACTCTTTTTCGCCCTCTGCCAAAAGAATTGCAGATTTCTTTTCTCCTTCTGCTTTTAAAATAGCTTCTCGTCTTTCACGCTCTGCCTTCATCTGCTTTTCCATAGCGTTTTGAATTTCTCTCGGCGGAATAATATTTTTAAGCTCAACACGATTAATCTTAATTCCCCACGGGTCAGTTGCCTCGTCTAAGATTGCACGCATTTTTGTATTTATAATATCTCTTGAGGTCAGCGTTTCATCAAGCTCTAAATCACCGATTATGTTTCTTAGGGTTGTTGCGGTAAGGTTTTCGATTGCCATCATAGGCTGTTCAACGCCGTAGGTGTAGAGCTTAGAGTCTGTAATCTGAAAATACACAACCGTATCAATCTGCATTGTAACATTATCTTTAGTGATAACAGGCTGAGGCGGAAAGTCAACAACTCTTTCCTTTAAATTTACCTTTTTTGCAATTCGGTCGATAAACGGTACTTTTATATGAAGACCGACAGACCATGTTGCGTGATATCCGCCAAAACGCTCAATTACATATGCGTGCGCCTGCGGAACAATCTGCACATTTGAAACTAAAAGAACAACAAAAATCGCAAGTAAAATTAATAAAATAATCATATTTATTCCCCTTTCTTATCTTTTAACAACTAATTTTACGCCTTCTACATCTACTACTTTAACCTTTTCACCTGCAGGGATTAATTCACCATTTTCGCTTTTGACCTTCCATTCAACATCGTTAATTATGGCAAGTCCCGCTCCAAGCTCGTCACTTATGCCCTCTTTTAAAATTATTTCCTGACCGATAATTCGGTCAATATTTGTTTTGCTTTTCTTGTTTTTTACACTGTTTAGCGCAAATTTTCTTAAAAGCACAATGCAAAGAACAGAAACAAGCAAAAAAACCAAAATCTGAATTGTAACGTCTGCGCCTAAAAGCAGTGCCAGCAAAGCCACAAGCGCACCGCCTGCAAACCATATGCTTATAAGCGAAACCGTCGCTGACTCAATTACAATAAAAGCTATAATAAGCAGTATCCATATTAATGAGTTCATAAATACCCCTCCTTTCTACAATTTTACAGGTGATAAAAAACACTATATACTTTTAATTGTATTATATCATTTTTATTATTTGTTTGCAACTGTATATTTTAAACAGGAAAGAATAATTATATATTTTT
Source organism: Clostridia bacterium (assembly GCA_017935435.1). Lineage (GTDB taxonomy): Bacteria > Bacillota > Clostridia > UBA1381 > UBA9506 > RGIG9126. The sequence continues at coordinate 19,271 of JAGBHP010000053.1, forward strand.
AAGAAACTTTATCGCAGAAACAAAAAAAGCATATTTACATTTTTTTCGGCTATAATTTTAATAAAAATCAACTGAAAATATTGACAATAATCCCAATTTGTGATACTGTAAATCTAAATGGTAAAAGAAAGGCGTGTTTTTTTGGAAAATCAGACAACTAAAATAATAGCGCAAAACAAAAAGGCAAGGCACGATTATTTTATTGAAGAAACGATAGAAGCGGGCATTGAGCTTGTCGGAACAGAGGTTAAATCTATCCGTGCAGGCGGTGTGAATTTAAAAGACAGCTTTGTTACTATCGATGAGGGCGAAGCTTTTGTGCGTGGTATGCATATCAGTCCTTATGAAAAAGGAAATATTTTTAATAAAGACCCTTTAAGAGTAAGAAAATTGCTTTTGCATAAGCGTGAAATCAACCGTCTTTTCGGTCAGGTAAAACAGCAAGGTTTTTCAATTGTACCCCTTTCGTTATATTTTAAAGGAAGCCGTGTAAAAATAAGCATTGCTTTGGTGCGCGGTAAGAAAAATTATGACAGGCGTGATGATATTGCAAAACGTGATGCAAAGCGCAATATCGACAGAGCATTAAAAGAAAGAAATCAATAAAACTATTAATAATTTTAAGAGGTGTAAACTGATGAAAAAATTTATGGACGAAAATTTCCTTTTGTCAACTCCTGTTGCAGAAAAGCTTTATCATGAATACGCAAAGGATTTGCCGATTTATGATTATCACTGCCATTTAAGTCCTAAGGAAATTTATGAGGATAAAAAGTATAAAAATATTACTGAAATCTGGCTTTATGGCGACCATTATAAATGGCGTTTTATGCGCAGTATGGGAACTCCTGAAGAGTTTTGCACAGGAAGCGCTTCTGACTATGATAAGTTTTTAGCTTACGCAAAATGCGTTCAGTACGCAATCGGAAATCCGCTTTACCATTGGACACACTTAGAGCTTAAGAGATTTTTCGGCATCGAAGAATGTCTTTCTGAAAAAACAGCTCCTGCAATCTGGGAAAAAGCTAATAAAATTATTACAGACGGGGGATTTTCTGCTAAGAGCCTCATTACACGCTCAAACGTTGCATTAATCGCTACAACCGATGACCCTGCTGATACATTAGAATATCATAAAAAGATTAAAGAGGATAAAAACTTTAAAACCAGAGTTGTGCCGACGTTTAGACCTGATGCTGCGGTTAATATCGAAAAGCCCGATTACTTTGAATACATAGAAAAGCTTTCTAAAACCTTCGGCAGAAAGATTGCATCTTTTACAGACCTTAAAGAAGCACTTTTATCTGCACTCGACAGATTTGAAGAATGTGGCTGCAAAATTTCAGACCATGCAGTTGTTTCTATGCCGTTTAAAAAAGCAAGCTCATATAAAGCTGACGAAGTATTTAAAAAAGCACTTAACGGCGCAGAAATATCAGATGAAGAAATCGAAACATTTAAAACAGAGATTTTACTCTTCTTGGGTAAAGAATACGCCTCACGTGGCTTTATAATGCAGCTTCATATGGCGGCACTCAGAAATAACAATCAGAGAATGTTTGAAAAGTTAGGTCCCGATACAGGATTTGACTCAATTGCCGATGAGCAGATTGCCGAGAAGCTTTCAAAGTTCTTAAATGAGCTTGATAAAGAAGATAAGCTTCCAAAAACTATTCTTTATACATTAAATCCTAAGGATAATTACGTTTTAGGTACAATGCTCGGTAATTTCCAGGGGGGC
>JAGBHP010000054.1 GCA_017935435.1 Clostridia bacterium
AAATTTCTTAAATGTTTCTGAAGAAGAATTTCAAAATGTTATTCATTTAATCAACAGCCGACCAAGAAAATGTCTTGGCTATTTATCGCCACTCGAATTTTTGTCTAAAAAGTGTTGCACTTGACTTGACAATCTGCCCTGCCCCATTGGGTACAGGGGAGGCAACGCCCAACCGACAGTTAAATTCCAATTTATATTCCTAAAGCAAGTACAATTTTTTTATTTTTTGCGAAAAATAATTTTTTTTGACGCAAAATGTTTGACTTATCAAATTTTCGGGTATATAATAAATGTTTGACAGTCTAAATCTTTGGAGGGGTATTTTTGGAGTGTGTAAGACAGGCGACGGAGAGGATTGAAAGGGAAACCTTATCCCCCTATGCTCAGCTTTCTGAAAAGAGCGAGGGCAGGGAGCGTTATTGCGCTGAATGTGAACTGAGAACGGTTTATCAGCGTGACCGTGACCGTATAATTCACGCAAAGTCATTCAGGCGTTTAAAGCACAAAACTCAGGTTTTTTTAGCTCCTGAGGGCGACCATTTCAGGACAAGACTTACGCACACATTAGAGGTTTCGCAGATTGCACGCTCTATTGCAAGAGGTTTAAGGCTTAATGAGGATTTAACCGAAGCAATTGCTTTAGGGCATGACCTTGGGCATACTCCGTTTGGTCATTCGGGCGAAACTATTTTAAACCGCATATGCTCAGGCGGTTTTCGCCACTATGAGCAGAGTCTAAGGGTTGTTGAGCTTTTGGAAAATAACGGCGAGGGCTTAAACCTTACAAAAGAGGTGCGTGACGGAATAGTAAACCACGCAGGCGATAACGAAGCAAAAACCTTAGAGGGTAAAATTATAAAATTTGCCGACCGCATTGCATACATAAATCACGATATAGATGATGCGCTTCGTGCAGGCGTTATCACAAAATACGATATCCCCGAAAAGCTAAGCTCGGTTTTGGGCGAAACCCATGGCGAACGAATAAACACGCTTATTTTAAATATCATTAAAAACAGCACCGACAAAAATGACATTAAAATGTCTGAAGAGGTGCTTGACGCTATGATGAGCCTCAGACAGTTTATGTTTAATGCGGTGTATTCAAGCCGTCAGGCAAAGCAAGAAGAGCAAAAGGCGCAAAACGTCTTGGTTATGCTTTTTGAAGAGTTTGTAAAAGACCCTACCCTGCTTCCGATTGCAGAGCAGAGAATGATGGACTGGTTCAGCCGTGAGCGTGTCGTGTGCGATTATATCGCAGGAATGACGGATAATTTTGCGGTGAAAAAATTTGACGAACTCTTTATGCCTAAAGCGTTTACAATGTTTTAAAAAGCAAAAATGTATATTTTGTAATATTTTGGATAAAATACGGATGAAATCCGCAAAATCGGGAGGAGCTTGTTTTGGCTTATTATACGGACAGATCAATAGCCGAGGTTGCCGCGCGCAATAATCTCGTGGATATTGCCTCGCTGTACGTTCATTTAAGACGTAACGGCTCAGATTACGTTGCCCGTTGCCCGTTTCACAATGAAAAAACGCCCTCTTTTCACATAAATGAGGACAAGCAGCTTTTTTATTGCTTTGGTTGCGGCGCAGGCGGTAATATTTTTGATTTTGTCGGAAAAATTGAAAATCTCGATTTTGTGGACTCGGTAAAATTTTTAGCTGACCGTGCAGGCGTAACGCTTGAAGAGGTTCAAAGAGGAAACGGCTTTATTCCCGAAGAGGATTATCACGAAAAACGATTAAAGCTTTTGGAAATAAATAAAACTGCAGCTCGCCATTTTGTTGATAACATCTTAAAGCCTGAGGCGGTTGCGGCTCAGGAATATGCTAAAAAAAGAGGGATTACAAATTCCTCGCTCCGTGCTTTTGGACTTGGCTTTGCGTACGATAGCTGGACAGAGCTTACTGACTTTTTGCGCTCGCAGGGTTTTAGCGATGAAGATATAATAGAAGCAGGTCTTGCGGTTAAAAACGAAAAAAACCGTGTTTATGATAAATTCCGCAATCGTCTTATGTTTCCCGTAATTGATATAAGGGGGAACGTAATTGCGTTTTCAGGAAGAGCACTTGGCGACGATAAGGCAAAATATATGAACTCGCCTGAAACACCCGTCTTCCAAAAGGGGAAAAACCTTTTTGGTCTTAACCTTGCAAAAAAATATTCAAAGGATGCAGGCGTTGTGCTGGTTGAGGGTAATATGGATGTTGTTTCGCTTTCATCCCACGGCATTAAAAACGTGGTGGCAGGCTTAGGAACTGCCTTTACGCCCGAACAGGCACAGCTCTTAAAGCGCTATGCAAGAGAGGTTTTTGTTTCCTATGACAGCGACGAGGCAGGAAAAAAGGCGGCTCTTCGCAATATTGATATTTTAACCGATGCGGGTAACCGTGTAAAAGTCGTGGAAATTACAGGCGCAAAAGACCCCGATGAATATATTTTAAAAATGGGCGCAGATAACTTTAAAGGTCTTTTAAAAAAGGCAAAACCTGCGCTTGAATATAAAATTTTGGTTTTAAAAAGCAACTTTGACTTAACGACGTCGTCGGGAAAGGTAGATTTTGTTGCAGAAGCCGCTAAACTCTTAGCAGGCGTTGAAAATTCGGTGGAGCGTGAAATTTACGTAAGAAATATCTCGCGCGAAACGGAGATTTCTGAAAATTCAATCTTTACCGAAATAAATAAGCTTATTGCGAAAAATCAAAAAACGGCGGAAATTAAGGAAAAAAGGCAAAGCCCGAAAATGCCTGTAATGCAGAATAATTTTGCAAAAAATGAAGAAAGACAGTTGCTTTCGGGTCAAAATACAAATACATATAAGGCAGAGCGAATGCTTTTAAATCTTGTGTTTTATCACGAAAGGGCATTTAAGGAGGTCGAGCAAAACGGAGGAAGCGAGCTTTTTTCCTCGGAGCTTTTTAAAAGGGTTTATAAAAACATCTCCGTCTATAAAGCCTCGGCGAAAGAAGAAAGCGCAACTGAGCTGCTTTCTAAAACAGAAGAAGAGCTTAAAAAAACAATGGCATCCGTGCTTTTTTATGACTTCCATATGGAAGATGTAAAGCAAGCGGCGAGCGACATTATAAATAAATTGAAGGGTGAGCAAATGAAAAGGAAGATAGATAGCTTTCTTAAAGAAGGAAATATAAACGAAGCTATGAAATTAATTAAACAACAGAGGGAAGGAGGCAATTTATAATGGCAGATGTAGAAAAGAAGAAAAGCGCGATAACGGCATTACTCGACAAAGGTAAAGCAAGCGGTGTGCTTACTTATCAGGAAATTATGGATGCTCTTTCCGAGATAGAGCTCGAGCCCGAGCAAATTGAAAAGGTATACGAGGCACTCGAAAAAGAGGGCGTCGAGGTCGTTGCCGATATGGAAAAAGAGCTTGAAAAAATTGAGGAGGAAATTGACACCTCAAACCTTCATGAAATGGATATTGCCGACGAGGTAATGGAAATTTCTTCGATGGAGGGCGTTTCCATTGACGACCACGTTAAAATGTACCTGAAAGAAATTGGTAAAGTGCCATTACTTCACCCCGACGAAGAGCAGGAGCTTGCTAAAAAAATGGCTGACGGCGATGCGGCAGCAAGAAAACGCTTAGCAGAAGCTAACCTTCGTCTTGTTGTATCAATTGCTAAACGCTATGTAGGACGTGGTATGCTCTTTTTAGACCTTATTCAAGAGGGAAATTTAGGTCTTATTAAGGCGGTTGAAAAGTTTGATTACACCAAAGGATATAAGTTCTCAACTTATGCAACGTGGTGGATCAGGCAGGCGATTACACGTGCGATTGCAGACCAGGCAAGAACGATAAGAATCCCTGTTCATATGGTTGAAACGATAAATAAGCTCATCAGGGTTTCACGTCAGCTTGTGCAGGAGCTTGGCCGTGACCCGCATCCGCAGGAAATCGCAAAAGAGCTTAATATGTCAATTGACAGAGTGCGTGAGATTATGAAAATTGCACAAGAACCCGTATCGCTCGAAACACCTATCGGCGAGGAAGAGGACAGCCACTTAGGCGACTTTATCCCCGATGACGATGCGCCTGCACCATCTGAAGCGGCATCATTTATGCTCTTAAAGGAACAACTCGGCGACGTTTTAAATACCCTTACACCGAGAGAAGCTATGGTTTTAAGACTTCGCTTCGGCTTAGAAGACGGCAGAGCAAGAACCTTAGAAGAGGTCGGCAAGGAATTTAAAGTAACTCGTGAAAGAATCAGACAGATTGAGGCTAAAGCTTTAAGAAAATTAAGACACCCGTCAAGAAGCAAAAAACTTAAAGATTATCTCGAATAATTTTAAAATATATGTATAAAAAAATTTTGCGAGGCTAAAATAATAATGACCTCACAAAATACATTAGCTTAAATCTTTGATTGGCAAAAAGGGTCGGCATCTATGCCGGCTCTTTTTGTTTTGCAAAAATGTAAATGTAGGGCAAATTGAGATTTATGTGATTAATGTGTGGTCGTGTTGTAGGGTGCGGCGATTTTCGAGGGTCTGCCCCATCGGGTACGCACCGCAAAACCGCACAAACGGAACGTCGGAAACCGCCGTTCCCTACAATCGCACAACCAAATGTTATTGCGCATAAATTCCAATTTAACGTTCTTGCTATCGGTTGATTTTGTAGGGGAGGGTCTTGGTGTCCTCCCGAAAAAATGCCCACGCAAGCGAGCAAGCAAAAATTGACAATTTACTGCATTTATGGTATATTTTTGATGTAGAAAAATTTTGGAGGAAAAATATGCTTTTAATAAAGAATGTAAATATAATTACAATGGAAGAGAATGACTTTGAGAATGGATTTTTAGCGGTTTGTGACGGAAAAATTGCAAAAATCGGCGATATGAAGGATTTTACGGAGTCTTTCGGTGATGAGGTTTTGGATTTTTCGGGAAAAACAGTTCTTCCGGGCTTTATTGACAGTCATTGTCACGTTGGAATGTGGGAAGAAGGACTTGGCTTTGAAGGTGATGACGGAAACGAGGATTCTGACCCCGTAACTCCTCATTTGCGTGCAATTGATGCTATAAATCCGTTTGATGAAGCGTTTAAAAATGCGGCATCTGCAGGCGTAACAACTGTTGTAACAGGACCGGGAAGTGCAAATGTTTTAGGCGGTCAGTTTGCCGCATTAAAAACTGCAGGACTTGGTGTTGACAATATGCTGATAAACCCATATATTGCGCAAAAAGCGGCACTTGGCGAAAATCCCAAAACTGTTTATTCATCAAAAAAGCAAGCGCCGATTACACGTATGGCAACGGCGGCACTTTTGCGTGAAACCTTGGTTTTTGCGCGCGAATATGTAAGAAAATGGGATGAATATAACAAAAACCCTGAAGAAAATGACCGACCCGATATTGATTTTAAACTTGAAAGCCTTGTGCCTGTTATAAAAAAGGAGATTCCTTTAAAAATTCACGCACACCGCGCGGATGATATTTTAACTGCTATCCGCATTGCCGGGGAATTTGACCTTAAAATCACCTTAGACCATTGCACCGAGGGGCATTTAATTGCGGATATCTTAAAGGAAAAGAATTATCCCATTATTTTAGGCCCTACTCTTGGAACAAAAAGTAAGCCTGAGCTTAAAAACCTAAGCTTTGATATCTATCCTGCACTCACAAATAAGGGGATTAAATATTCAATCGTAACAGACCACCCTGAAATCCCGATAGAACAGCTTCCTCTGTGCGCAATGCTCGCTGAAAAAAGCGGAATTTCAAAAAAAGATGCGCTTATGGCTATTACAATTAATGCAGCTGAAAACGCAGGAATCGCTGACCGTGTGGGAAGCTTAAAAGCAGGAAAAGACGCAGATTTTCTGGTAGTACAAGGTACACCGCTTACTATGGATATGAAAATTGTTTCGGTTTACATTAATGGCAAAGAGGTTTAAATTGGGATTTATGCGATTAATGTGTGGTCGTGTTGTAGGGTGCGGCGATTTTCGACGCACCGCAAAACCGCACAAACGGAACGTCGGAAACCGCCGTTCCCTACAATAGCACAACCAAACATTCTACGTCAAATTCCAATTTACCCGCAATTTCTCTTTTTAAATTCCGACGGGGTCATTTTCATATATTTTTTATAAAGTCTGAAAAAATTTGAATAATTTTGAAATCCAACCGCAAGGTATGCCTCATCAATTGAGTAATTTTTACAAATTAAGTCATTAAAAAAATTAAGTCTTTTATAAATAACGTAATTCCACACGGACACCCCGACACATTCTTTAAAAAGGTGCGAAAGGTAGGATTTATCGATATTAAATTTTGACGCAATCAAAGAAATGGAGATATTTTCACAAAAATGTCCGTTCAAAAAAACAAGAACTTTACTGATAAGCGGATTTTCATTTTCACTATTTCGCTCGTTGGCAGAAATGCCTTTTAAAATCGCCGAAAGCAATTCAATAGACTTGCAAATTGCAAGCACATTTTTTGAAGGCGTGTTTTTTGCAGACAATTCAAAAATTTCCTCAAGCAGTTTTTTAATTCCAAGCTCTTCTGCAGTTTTTGCGTATATCTTATTTCCGCTCCCCTTTTTGCGCTCATAAAAAGGAAGAATCAGCTCTTTTGCATCCTCGGAAAAATTTTTCAAAACATCATAATTTACACGCAAAACAAGCCTTTCGTGAAACGTGTTGTCAGAAATTTTGCACATATATTGCTCCGACGGATTAACCATTATAATGTCGCCTGCGTCTATATCATAATTCCTTCCCTCGATTTTTATATTTCCGTTTCCTTTTATAAAATAATAAAACATACAGTCGGTGGTGTAATGTGAAAAGGAAAGCGTTGATTTTCCTGCGCTTTTTCCGCTTGTATGGCTGATACTGCAACCTTTGCCGAGTATATATCTTGTTTTTTTATAGTCTTTATTCACTACTTCACCTCATTTTATCATATAGCAGTATTGTACATAAAAAAAGCAAGATTGTCAATTGCATATTTATTTCTGCTATGATATTCTATGCTAAAAGGAGATGAATTTATGTTTTTTGACTGCCATACGCATACAGTAAATTCTGACGGAAAAAACACCGTTTGGGATATGTGCAATTCTGCGGTCAATAAGGGAATCAGCGGAATTACAATAACCGACCACGCAACTATAAATTTTTATAAAGACCACGACACTTTTAATAGAATTAAGCAATCGATAGCCGACACCATAGAGGCTAAGGAAAATTTTCGTGGCAAATTAAAGGTTTTAAAGGGCATAGAGCTTGGTGAATATACCTATGCACCCAAAAAAGCCGACGAGGTGCTTTCGCTTGGATGCTTTGATGCGGTTTTGTGCTCAGTTCATTTAGTTCCCAAGGCAGGTTGGTCGCTTGCATATAACAGAATTGATTTTTCTGACCCATCCATTTCAGACAGCGACATAAACGAATACATAAAGCTCTATTTTGACCTGTTATCCGAAACTGTTGACTGCTTTGATTTTGACATTTTAGCGCACATTCAATGTCCTGCAAGGTATATAACAGGCAAATTCTGCAGAAAAACAAATGTGATGCTTTTTGAAGAAAAAATCGGCGAAATTTTAGAAAAAATCATAAAAAGGAACATTGCGCTTGAAATAAATACTGCGAGGCTCTGCAGTGATTTTGGAAATATTAATTTTCAAACCGAAGAAATTTTAAAGCTTTATAAATTACTCGGCGGAAAAATGATAACTCTCGGAAGCGATGCGCACATAGAAAGCTCAGTTGCATGCAATTTCAGCGAAGCCTCTGCGCTTATCAAAAAATGCGGTTTTAACAGTCTTTACTATTTTGAAAACAGACAGCCAAGAGAAATTTTAATGTAGAGGAGAGAGAAAAATGAACGACAAATTAAACGAAACCTCGCTTGATACAATAACAGGAGCGCTTTGCGAAATTATGGGAATTGAGCCTCCAAATGGCGCAAAAGAGGGAAACGAAGCATTAATTAGTTATGCCAAAAATGTTTTTGGCGGAGAAAAAGCCGACAGAATTTTTATGTACAATCCCGATGCGATTGCGCAATGGATTTATGAAAAATATCCTTGCCTTTTTACCGAAACTGTAAAAAGAACGGATATAGCCGTACCGCTTTTATCGCCAATGCCGTCGGTAACTCCCGTCTGCTTTGCGACGATGTATACGGGAACTCAGCCCGAAAGCCACGGAATCAGAAAATATGAAAAGCCTGTTTTGAAGGTGGACACTATTTTTGATGCGATGATACGTGCAGGAAAAAAATGCGCAATCGTTGCGCATACGGGATGCACAGTTTCAAGCATATTTTTAGAAAGGGAAATGGATTATTTTTCGTATGATACTCAGGAAGAAGTTCATGCACGTGTCGCAGAGCTCATAATTGAAGATAAGTATGATTTTATAGCAATCCATGCTTGTAACTATGATACTTTGATGCATAAAAACGGCACAGAAAGCTTAACATCTCTTTCTGAAATTAAGGTAAACACCGCTTTTTACGCTATGTTTGATGCACTGATTAAAAAACACTGGAAAAATCATAACGTTTTTATGGGTTATGGTATGGACCACGGATGCCACGAAATCGATGCAGGCGCAGGCTCGCACGGACTTGATATGCCTGAAGATTTGAATATTACACATTTTTATAAGGCTTACAAAAAAGAGTAGGGGATGTTTTTTATACATCCCCTACTCTTTTTAAAGAGCTTTTTTTTGTAACTGCATCTACGATTTCGCACTCAGTTACAAATTTTTTTATTCGTTTTTCATTGTCAAGCACGCCTATAATATGAAAGCTTGAATAGTCGAACTTATTTAAAAGGGTAAAAACAGAAACGTCTTCGCCCGATGCTAAAAGCTTTGTTTTCATCGTTTCATTATTTTTTAGCTTGTCTTTGGAATATAAAATTTCTTTCATTATAATAAACTCATTGTTTTTTCTGTCGGAAATAACAAAAATCAGCAAAAAAGCGCCCACGATAATAAGGCTTAAATTCATACGGCTTAAAATCAGCACAAAAAAACCTAAAATAAACACAAGAGCGCAAATAATAGTGGTGAGCTTTTTCATAACGGAAACTGCGCCGATAAAGCCTATTTTTTCAACTAAAATTGCACGCAAAATCCGCCCTCCGTCAAGAGGCATCGCAGGAAGCAGATTGAGCGCAAAGATTACGGCATTTACGCTGATGAAAAATGCCTGCATTGGTAAAATCTCGTGCCGGCACAAACAGTAAAGCGCACAAAGCACCGCCATAAAGACGTTTGAAGCAGGTCCTAAAAAAGCAATTAATGCCTCCTTTGCAGGACTTTTTATTAAGCTATCCGATAGCCTCAGCGTCATACCAAAGGGCATAATTATGATGCTTTTTATGCGCACTTTTAAGAAAACTGCGCCCAGTAAATGACAAATTTCATGCACCGCCACAACGCAGTATGAAATTAAAAGCGTATGAATTGCGCCCGAAAAATAAGAAACTAAAATGAGCGGAATTACAAGCCAGTTTACGTACAAAAATTTTGTTATTTTTATCATGACGCACTTTCTCCGTTTTGCGAAAAATCAATAAACGCTTCGGGGTCTAACATACTTTCTCCGTCACGCACTTCAAAATAAAGCATAGGAAATCCTTCGGCTTTATTTTCCTCTGCCGTTGCAATAACCTGTCCTGATTTTACCTTGTCGCCAAACTCAGGAAGTATTTCCCCTAAAAATGCGTAAAAAGTGTAAATTTTTTCGCTATGCTTTATAAGTATGTAGTTTCCCCAATCAGGGCTTGCGCCTGTTTCTGCAATTTCACCGTTTTGTACGGCACAGATTTTTGTTTTTGGCGCAGTTTTAATTTTTACGCCGTAGCAAAATTCCTCCGTTCCGTCTTTTTTGCTTTCGAGTCCGAATTTGCGGTAAACTTCGCCATTTGTCGGTGCTTTCATATTTTTTACGGGGTCTAATTCGGTTTCGCTTGTTAAAAGAGCCGTAACCTTTACCTGCTCTGCAAAAAATGCCTTTATTTCCTGCCAGTTTTCCTTAAAATCTGTGTTTTCTGTTAAAATCACGCCCGCAAGCTTATATGGTATGCCGTTTTTTTCAAAAAAGGTATCTTTAAGCAAAAAAATCAGGGCAAAAATGCTTACGCAGACTGCCGTTTGTCTTAAAACTGCTTTTTTTACAGCACCGCCGTTTTGTGCAACATAATTGCTCCTTCTTGTATATCTTGAGTTGTTTTTTTTCATAGCCTTCCTCCTGTTTGTCCTTAAAAAGAAAAAATCTTCACGGTAAATTATATACCGCAAAGATTTAAAATATGATTTTTTTAAACAACCCTTACAAGCCTTTCTTCATTTACAAGCTCGCCGACGCCTATTAAATCCTCCAAAACATCCAAAAGACTCACAGGCGTTACCGTGTTTCTTACAAGCGACTCAAGCGTTTCGAGTGCCTTATCTTTTGTGCAAAAAATATCGTAGACCCTTCTGTATTCGCAAAAATTTTGCTTTTCAGACTTTTTTTCTCTCTTTGAAATTTCAATTCCGTAGGTGTTTACCGAAAAACCTTCTATTTTAACATCTTTTTCAAGAAGATAATAATCCAAAATAAAATCCTTTCTTAAATCATCGCTTTCGCACATCACACTTACGCTTTTGTAAAATATTCTACTAACCACAAAATATCCCCTCCAAATGCTAAATTTTCATCTCTATATACATTATATAGTATTTTACCTGTTTTTTCCAGTTAAACAAAATGACACATTTCGACAAAAAAAGTGTATAAAAAAAAGCACCCGCCTTTTCTTCGCTAAAAACGGGTGCCGTTTGTAAAAATATACTCATTTTTTACCATATAAGCTATTAAAACACATTAATAAAGATGATTTTTTACCATATATTAGTAAAATTTTTAGCTTTTTTTAATTTAAGCGTAACAAAACCGCAATATTTGACTTTTTTCTGCGGTTTTTTTCGCTCTTTTATGAGCTTTTATATGTATAATTTGTCAATTTAAGCTTTTGCCATTGCAACGGTTGCCGTAAAGACTGTTTTTGCACCATTTTTAATCAGCACACGGCTGATTTCGGAGAGCGTTGCGCCGGTTGTGAAAACATCATCTATTAAAAGGATGTTTTTACCCTTTATAATTTCTTTGTCTCCTACCGCAAAAGCGCCCGAAACGTTCTTTTTCCTCTCAGACGGCGATTTAAGCGAGCTTTGAGGCGGAACGTCTTTTACCTTTATAAGTGCCTTCGGCGCAAAAGTAATAGCAAGCTCCTTAGATACATACTTTGCAAGCAACTCGCTTTGGTTAAATCCACGCTTTTTAAGCCTGTTTTTGTGAATGGGAACTGCCGTAATAATATCAATCGCAAAAAGATTGCTATCTGATATTTCGTCGGCAAGAATTTCGCCAAGACCACGGTACAGGTCGCCTCTTTTGTCAAATTTAAAGCGTTTGATAGCTTCTTTAATTGCACCGCTATATCTTGCACAAGAGATGTTTTTAATAAAATTTCTTTCGTGCGTTCTGCAATATGCACAAAGATTCCCGTCTTCTACGGGTGCAGAGCATATTCTGCATCTGCTTTTAAATCTAAAAAATTCGCAGGTTTTTAAGCACTCATCACAGAAAAGATATCCCTTTTCATCGCCTAAAACATCATCACAGCCTAAGCATCTTAAAGGAAAAATAAGGTTTAAAAGCTTACTTAATATACTCATTTAAAAGGTCATCAAGTGCGTCAAAATAGCCCTGTTTTCCTCTTCCGCAAATCTGCTTTACACAAACATCTTCAATTACCGAAACGTGACGGAAAGGCTCTCTTTTATGAATGTCGGACAAATGAACCTCAACGGTTGGAATTTCAACAGCTTCTATTGCATCACGGATTGCGTAGCTGTAATGAGTGTATGCGCCTGCGTTTAAAATGATGCCGTCATAGCGCTTGTGGCACGAATGAATTTCATCAATCAGCTTTCCCTCGCAGTTTGACTGAAAGCAGTCTAAAACCACACCTTTATTGAAGGCATAGCTGATTAACTCCTCTTCAATTTCTTTAAGCGTTGTTGTGCCGTAAACCGCAGGATTGCGGATGCCAAGCATATTAAGGTTTGGTCCGTTTAAAAGCTTTACTTTTTTCATATGTACACCTCTTAGTTTCTTAAGCTATGAATTGGCGCCGGGATTCTTCCTCCGCGCATAATAAAATCATATGATGAATAAGGGCTTGTTTTCATAACAGGTCCGCTTCCCAAAAGTCCGCCAAATTCAACCACATCGCCCACCTTTTTACCGGGTGCAGGGATTATTCTTACTGCGGTTGTTTTGTTATTTATCATACCGATTGCCGCCTCATCTGCGATGATTGCAGAAATAGTTTCAGCAGTTGTATCGCCCGGAACGCAAATCATATCAAGACCAACCGAGCATACGCACGTCATAGCCTCTAATTTTTCCAAGGTAAGTGCGCCGCATTTTGCCGCCGCAATCATACCTGCATCCTCACTTACGGGGATAAATGCGCCCGAAAGACCTCCAACGTACGAAGATGCCATAACGCCGCCTTTTTTAACTGCATCATTTAAAAGTGCAAGAGCCGCAGTTGTTCCGTGAGTTCCGCATTTTTCAAGACCCATTTCCTCTAAGATGTAAGCAACGCTGTCGCCTACTGCGGGGGTGGGTGCTAAAGATAAGTCAACAATACCAAAGGGTACGCCTAAAGCATCAGACGCTTCCTTTGCAACGAGCTGACCCATTCTTGTTATCTTAAACGCAGTCTTTTTAATTGTTTCTGCAACAACGCCGAAATCTGCGCCTTTTACATTTTCAAGCGCCGCCTTTACAACACCTGGGCCTGATACACCGACATTTATTACGGTTTCTGCCTCACCTGTTCCGTGAAAAGCACCTGCCATAAACGGATTATCTTCAACGGCATTTGCAAACACAACGAGCTTTGCGCACGCAAAGCCGTCACTATCTTGCGTAAGATGCGCCGCCTGCTTTATAACCTCGCCCATTTTTCTTACGATATCCATATTAATGCCTGCTTTTGTCGAGCCTACATTTACTGATGAACAAACAATGTCAGTTTCGCTAAGCGCCTCGGGGATAGAATTAATAAGCTTAATATCAGACTCCGTTGTGCCCTTTTGGCAAAGAGCCGAAAATCCGCCGATAAAGTTTACGCCAACCTCTTTTGCGGCTTTATCTAAAGCTTTGGCGTAAGCTACATATGAAGAAGCATCCTTTGATGCTGCGCAAACGAGCGACGCAGGTGTTACGGAAATTCGCTTATTTATAATCGGTATTCCGTAGCGAGCTTCAATATCTTCTGCTGTCTTTACGAGATTTTCTGCTTTTTTTGTAATTTTATCATAAACATTTGTGCAGATTTTATCAAGACTTGAATCTGCACAATCAAGAAGAGAAATTCCCATAGTAACAGTTCTTATATCAAGATGCTCATCGGTTATCATTTTTATGGTTTCAAGTATTTCGTGATTATTAATCATAAAGGTGCCTCCCGCTTATATTCTGTGCATGGAATTGAAAATATTTTCATGCTGAATTTTAATTGAAAGGTCAAGCTCTTTTCCCAAAGCATCTAAAATATCAGAAATCTCATTAAAATTAACCTTAATTTCCGACACATCAACGAGCATTATCATAGTAAACATATTCTGCATAATAGTCTGCGAAATGTCTAAAATATTAATGTTTTCCTCTGCTAAAATTTTACTTACCCTTGCAATGATGCCAACCTTGTCATTTCCGACAACAGTTATAATCGCTTTCATAAGTAAAAACCTCCTTTTATTTCGTCATTTTTAGCTTTTATACATATTGTACACCAAAATGCATAAAAAAGCCAGCAAAATTTTAATAAAATTTATCTTCCCAAATGAGATAATTTGTAGTATAATAAACATAAGTATGTTTTTTTTAATTTTTTGGTAAATTAACTCTAAATGATGATTGTTAAGGAAGTGTTTAAAGTGCAGAGTACAATTAAACTAAAAGCGGTAATGGATGAGCATAAGCTTGAAACTGTTTATATGCCCGAGGGCGGAGAAAATGCGGAAATTACAGTAGCGGATGTAAACCGCCCGAGTCTTCAGATTGCAGGCTTTTTTGATTACTTTGATACAAAAAGGATACAGATTCTCGGCAAGGTCGAATGGACATATCTTGAACAAATGGAATCGTCAGAAAGAAAAAAGAGCTTAGACAGACTTTTTAAAGCAGGAATCCCTGCTGTTATCATTACAAGAAATATGGAAGCTTTCCCCGAGCTTATTAAGTGTGCTGAGGAATATAAAACCCCTCTTCTTCGCACAGAAAACTCCACATCATCATTTATGAGCAGTTTAATTCTTTCGCTAAATGTAGCACTCGCTCCTATGACAACAGTTCACGGCGTATTGGTTGAGGTTTACGGCGAAGGTATACTTATAATGGGTGAAAGCGGTGTCGGAAAAAGCGAAATGGCGATTGAGCTTGTAAAAAGAGGTCATCGCTTAGTTGCAGACGATGCCGTAGAAATAAGACGAGTGTCGCATAAAACCTTAGTCGGAAGCTCCCCTGAAATTATCAGGCATTTTATTGAGCTAAGGGGCATAGGTATTGTTGACGTAAGAAGAATTTTTGGTATGGGTGCTGTTAAAGATACCGAAAATATTGACCTTATCATAAACTTAGAGGTTTGGCAGAGCGGAAAGCACTATGACCGCTTAGGACTTGACGATTTTACAACCGAGCTTTTGGGTCTTAAAATTCCGTCGATTACAATCCCTGTAAAGCCCGGCAGAAACCTTGCAATTATTGCAGAAGTTGCGGCTATGAATCAGCGCCAAAGACGTATGGGCTTTAATGCGGCAGAAGAGCTTAATAAAAGACTTTTAGAGCAAGCATAAAAAGTACATATTTTAGTATAGAAGAGATGAAAAAATGAAAAGCGATATAAAAATTCTGGCACAAACACATATTCACACAGTTTACAGTGCGCACGCATACAGTACAGTCGGGGAAATAGTTTCTTACGCTAAGCAAAACGGCTTAGAGCTTGTTGCAATAACAGACCACGGTCCTAATATGCCCGACTCGGGTCACGAGTGGCACTTTGCAAATATGCGCGCAATCCCGCATAAAATTGATGATATCTACGTTCTGCGCGGAGCAGAAGCGAATATAATAGATAGTAATGGTACTTTAGATATTTGCGATGCGTTTTTAAAAAGACTTGATTTGGTAATTGCAAGTATTCACACAACCTCTACCATTGAGCCGTGTGAGGATATTAAAAAGAACACACAGACGTATTTATCAGTAATGGATAATCCTTATGTTGATATAATAGGTCATTCGGGCTGGACAGATTTTAGGTATGACATATGCGAGGTGCTTTCTTGCGCCAAAGAAAAAGGCGTTTTAATAGAAATTAATGCGCACACCGTTACAACAAGGCCGAAAAATGTTGAGCTTTGCCGTGAGATTGCAAAAAATTGCGCCCGCATTGGCGTTGGAATTACAGTAGGTGCGGATGCTCACAGTGCATATGAAATAACCGAAGTATCGGGAGCTACCGAAATGCTTTATGAAATAGGTTTCCCCGAAGAGCTTATTATGAACACCTCTGCCGAAAAGCTTATTAATCATATCGCAAAGCGCAGAGGAAAAACAATAGATGAATACATTAAATAATTATAAATTGTTCTCTGGAGCGTGAGGCTTTGAAAAATATTGATATTTTAAACAAAATAAATGATATTTCGGGACTAAAAATCCGCGAAAATGAGCCTATGAGTTTGCACACAAGCTTTAAAATCGGCGGAACAAGCGATGTTTTTGCAGTACCGGAAAGCAAAGATGCGCTAAAGTGCCTTATAAAAAGGGCAAAGGAGGAGCAAATCCCCGTAACTGTAATCGGGGCAGGCTCAAATCTTTTGGTTTCGGATAAAGGCATAAGAGGAATTACGATAAAAATCGCAACAGGTCTTACAAAGGCTTATGTAAAAGACGATTTTATTTACGCAGACAGCGGTGTATCACTTGCCAAAATCGCATCTTTGGCTCTTAAAAACTCGCTTACGGGTTTTGAGTTTGCAAGCGGTATCCCAGGAACGCTTGGCGGTGCGGTTTATATGAACGCAGGCGCATACGGCGGAGAAATGAAGGATGTTGTTGTTAAAAGCGAATATTTAGATGAAAAAGCAAATATAAAAACTATTATTGGTGATAGCCACGAATTCGGCTACCGAAGCAGTTTTTTCCACTCAAAAGATGATCTGGTTATTCTCTCTTCAGAAATAAAGCTGCAAAAGGGCGATAAAAAAGAGATTGAGGAAAAAATGGCAGATTTAAACCAAAGGAGAAAGGATAAACAGCCGCTTAACTTCCCGAGCGCAGGAAGTGCGTTTAAAAGACCCGAGGGGTATTTTGCCGCAAAACTCATTGAAGATGCAGGGCTAAAGGGAAAGTCCGTAGGCGGTGCGCAGGTAAGCGAAAAACATTCGGGATTTATTATAAATACGGGTTCGGCAACGGCAGAAGATGTGCTCGGCTTGCTTAGACTCGTTAAAGAAACAGTTTTTGAAAAATTTGGTGTAATGCTTACACCTGAAATAAAATTTATAGGCGAAAAATAATCATAAAAAATAAATTTTGCCGCAATCGGCACAAAGGAGATTGTTATGAATTACAACAGTGAATCAGGAGCACCAAAAAAACGTGCATTATTGGTATGCGCAATTATTGCAGGTGTGCTCATCGTTTGCCTTTTGGGACTTTTCGGTTTTTGCAAGATTTTGCTCGGAACTGATAAAATCTATAAAGGTGTTACGGTTTTAGGACAGGATATGGGAGGCTATACCCAAGCTGAAGCGGAATATTTTTTAGAAGAAAAGTTTGAGCTTGACCTTACAAAAACGGTAACACTTTCTTGCGAGGGAATTTCTGAAAGCTTTGTGCTTTCTGAGATTGCACCTGAGCTTGATGCTGCATCTACCGCACGTGAGCTTTTCTCTTACGCAAGATATGGTGCGGTTATAGACAGAGTAAAGATGGTGCTCAGCTTAAAAAATGAATCTGTTGATATTCCTGTTTCAGTATCACTTGATGAAGATGCGTTATTTGTACATACGGACAAGCTGACGCAAGAAGCAGGCAAACCGATGGAAGAAATAAGCGCAGAGATTTCAGGTGATATTTTAACGGTTATCCCCGGAAAACCCGGTATGGAAATAGACCGAAACACGGCGGTAAGAGAAATAGTAACCTCACTTGCCAACAAAAAATATGATATCAGCCTTTCACTTGAAGAAACAGAGCCATCTGAGCTTAGCGCAGAGGTGATTTACAGTAAATTTTATCAAGACCCGAAGGATGCAACGTTTACTCTTTCGGAAGATAAGAAAGAAATTACATATGTAGACTCTGTAACAGGTATTCATTTTGACAAAGCAACCGCAAAGGATGCAATTGATAAAGCGCAAGAGGGCGAGAACGTTTCGTTTAATGTTACAGTAATTGAGCCTGATGTTTCAACAGGTGAGCTTAAAGAGAAGATGTTTCGTGACCGCTTAGCAACGTATTCTTCAAAATATAACGAGGGCGTTGTGGGCAGAAGCTATAATGTAAAGCTTGCGTCTAAATTTATAGACGGCGTAATATTAATGCCGGGCGACGTATTTTCCTACAATGACGTTGTAGGCCCGAGAACGCTCAGCCGTGGCTTTAAAGAAGCAAATGTTTATGTCGGAAGCGAAGTTGAAGTTGGCGTAGGAGGCGGAATTTGTCAGGTTTCGAGTACGCTTTTTAACTCGGTTGTAATGTCGGGACTTTCTATCGTTTCAAGAACGAGCCATTCGCTTCCTGTAAGCTATGTTCCACCCGGACGAGATGCAACCGTTTCATACGGCTCAATTGACTTTAAATTTTCAAACCCCTATGATATGCCTGTTAAAATTGCGGCATCGGCATCAGGCGGTGTAAATACCGTTTCGGTTTACGGAACAAACGTAAACCCAAGCCGCAAGATAAATTTTGAAACAGAGCTTGTAAGAACTATTCCTTACAAAGCGCTGCAAACAGAAGACCCTTCACTTCCGCAAGGCGAAGTTAAGATTGAACAAAGAGGCGCAAACGGTGCAGCTTACAATACATATAAGGTTGTAACGGAAAATGGTACGGTTATAAGCCGTTCGCTCCTTACAAAGAGCACATATAACGCAACAAATCAAAAAGAAATTGTCGGCACAGGCGAAGCAGTTGATGCGTCATTGGAGAATAATGCACAAAATGCAGAAAATGTGCCAAACGAAAATACAAATTCGCAAGGCAATGAAAACGCAGCAGAAAATGAACCCGAAAATGTGCCTGAAGAGCCTCAGGAAATAGGAACGCAGGCACCGATTGAGCAATCGCAGCCGACAGAGGCTGAGCCTTTACCCGAAGAAAACAAGCCTTCAATAAAACCTGTTGCACCAGGCGCAGGGGAATAAGCTAAGGAGAAAAAATATGCCACCAAAAAGTAAAACCGTTTTTGTGTGCTCGGAGTGCGGATATGAGTCGGGCAAGTGGCTCGGCAAGTGTCCTGCGTGCTCTGCGTGGAACACAATGTCGGAATTTAAAACAGAGGGAAGCTCAAAAAGCGGAGGCGTGTCCGGTCTTCTGCTTTCTAAAAATGCCCCCACAAAGCTTTCGAGCGTAAATGTCACTAAAGAAGTGCGCATACTTTCGGGCATTTCCGAGCTTGACCGTGTGCTTGGCGGCGGCATTGTAAAAGGCTCGCTCGTTTTGGTAGGAGGCGACCCTGGAATCGGAAAATCAACGCTTCTTCTGCAACTCGTAAAGAACCTAAACGATACAAAAATTTTCTATGTTTCGGGCGAGGAATCGGAAAAACAACTTAAAATGCGTGCTTCACGCCTAAATATTGAGGGCGGCGAAACTTATGTTATGTCAGAAACCGATATGTCGCTCATTTTAGAGCATACAAATGAGATTTTACCTGATATTTTGGTTATCGACTCGGTGCAGACTATGTATAACCCTAATGTAGACTCTGCCCCCGGAAGCGTTACGCAGATAAGAGATGTTACAATGTCGCTTATGCGGCTTGCCAAAAATAAAAATATAGCCGTTTTTGTTGTGGGTCACGTCACAAAAGACGGTGCGCTTGCAGGCCCTAAAATTTTGGAGCATATGGTAGACTGCGTGCTCTATTTTGAGGGCGAGCGTCACCAAAGCTACCGAATACTTCGGGCGGTTAAAAACCGTTTTGGCTCAACTAATGAAATCGGCGTTTTTGAAATGCGTGACTCAGGACTTATCGAAGTCCCCAACCCCTCTAAAATGCTCCTTGACGGCAAGCCTGAAAATGCGTCAGGCTCTGCGGTTGTGTGTACAATGGAGGGAACACGGCCAATGCTTGCCGAGGTGCAGGCACTTGTGTCGCCCACAAGCTTTGGTATGCCGAGAAGAACGGCAACAGGTTTTGACTTTAACCGTGTAAATCTTTTGGTGGCGGTTTTGGAAAAAAGAGTGGGTCTTAACCTTCAAAATCAGGATGTTTATGTAAATATAATTGGCGGTATAAGGCTTTTAGAGCCTGCGGCAGACCTTGCCGTATGTGCTGCAATTGCAAGCTCGTTTCGTAATTCTCCCATCCCCGATGATGTAGCAATAATCGGCGAAGTGGGCTTAACAGGTGAGCTTCGTGCAATAAATCACATTGATAAAAGAGTTGCAGAGATTAAAAAGCTCGGCTTTAAAAATGTGATAATTCCAAAAGCAAACCTGTCTGCGCTGACGCAAGACGGAATTAACGTAATTGGTGCGTCAAGCGTTACAGAATGTCTTGGTAAGATTTTATAAAAGAAAAATTTTGAACCTATATAAAGGAGTAAACAAATGACAAGAAAAGAAGCAAGAGATGCTGCATTTAAGATTATGTTCGAGTTTATTTTCTTAAAAGACGATGCAAATGAGCTCTTAGCAAAATACTACGAGCTTTTCGGCGATGCAGAGGGGCAAAAGGAATATTTAGAAGGCGTAGTCAGTGGCGCAATCGAAAAATTAGACACGCTTGATGCAAAAATATCGCAGTTTTTAACAAACCGACCGATATCAAGAATTTCTAAAGTAAGCCTTTCGGTTTTAAGAGTTGCGGTTTATGAGCTTCTCTTTACCGACACACCTGCGAGCATCGTAATAAACGAGGCTGTTGAGCTTGCAAAAACCTATGAAGAAGAAAAAACGGGTAAATTTGTAAACGGCGTTTTGTCTTCTGTTAATAAAGAGGGTCAAGCAGAATGAATTATCAGATGAATGCCGTTACGGTTTCAGAGATAAATAATTTCATAAAGCAAATAATTGATAATAACGAAATTCTATCGGATATTTTAGTTTCAGGTGAGCTTTCAAACGTAAAAGTTCACTTTTCGGGACATATTTATATGACGCTCAAGGATGAAAAGTCCTCTATCCGTATGGTTATGTTTAAAAGCGATGCACAATCTCTTCGCTTTCGACCCGAAAACGGAATGAAGGTTTTAGTGCGCGGCAGAATTTCAGTTTACGAGCGTGACGGGCAGTATCAGCTTTACGCTAAAATGATGCAGCCTGATGGCGTTGGTGCGCTTTTTATGGCTTTCGAGCAGTTAAAAGCAAAGCTTGATAGAGAAGGTCTTTTTGCGCCCGAGCATAAAAAGCCGATACCCCCTTTTCCTCAAACAGTCGGCGTGGTAACTGCCAAAACAGGCGCCGCTGTGCGTGATATTTTAAATATTTTAAAAAGAAGATATCCTTTAGCCGAGCCACGTGTTTTCCCTGTTTTAGTGCAGGGCGAGCAGGCATCAAGACAAATCGCAAGGGCGATTTCCTATATAAACGAAAAAAAGCTTGCAGACGTTATAATTGTGGGTCGTGGCGGCGGCTCAATTGAAGATTTGTGGGCATTTAACGAAGAGGTTGTTGCACGTGCGGTTTTTGCATCTGAAATTCCCGTAATTTCAGCGGTTGGACACGAAACTGATTTTACAATCTGCGATTTTGTTGCAGACTTAAGAGCGCCTACTCCATCTGCTGCGGCAGAGCTTGCCGTTCCTGAGAAAAACGAGCTTTTATCGCAAATTGTTTCATATAAAAATGCTATGCGTGCAAATCTTTTGCATAATGTCGAAAAACAAAAGATGAAGCACGAGAGGTTATCGGCATTTTTTAAGCCGGAAAAGCTGACAGAAATGATAGAAAACAGAAGAATGGAGCTTGATTCCTTAGTGTCTGCTATGAAAGACGCAACAGATGAAAAAATTAAAAGCAAAAAAACCGAGCTTGAAAATATTATAGTGCGCCTTTCGGCTCAAAATCCGCTAAATCTCTTGGCAAAGGGATTTTCTGTCGCAAAAAATGCTGACGGCAAAATCATAAAGTCTGTTAAAAATGTTGCTTGCGGAGATAAAATAAACGTTTCGCTTTCTGACGGAACGGTAAAGGCAATAGTTGAAAGTTTAGAGTAAATGTTGAAAGCTTTGAGAAAATGAGGTCTTTTTATGAACATAAATGAAACAAAAATAAAGGTAAGGTATGCCGAAACCGACCAAATGGGAGTTGTGCATCACTCACGCTACTATCCGTGGTTTGAAGTCGGTAGAACAGAGCTTTTCGCATCAGGCGGAAAAACCTACGGCGATATGGAAAAAGAGGGCGTTATGATGCCCCTCGTCGAAACAAGATGCCGTTATATTATCCCTGCAAGATACGAAGATGAGCTTATAATAAAAACAAAGGTTGCAAGTCTTTCGGGCGTAAAAATTGAGTTCGAGTACGACGTAATAAGACAAAACGACGGCACGCTGCTCGCTAAAGGCTATACCCTTATGGCTTTTACCGACCTTAAATTTAAACCCGTAAACCTGAAAAAACAAAATCCTGCCTTTTGGGATTATATAGTAGATTTAAAAGAAAAAACACAGGAGTAAACTCCTGTGTTTTCATCATTTTCCGTGTTTTTCCAAGTATTCTTTAATTTTTTCAAAGCTTTCCGAGCTGATATCGTGCTCGATTTTACAGCTATCCTCATAAGCCGTTTCCTCGCTTACGCCGAGAGCCATAAGCGCACGTGCGATTAACTTGTGGCGCTCATACATTTTTTCGGCAATCTTCATTCCCTTATCGGTAAGCGATATATTTCCGCCGTCATCAACGGTGATATATTCCTCGCTTCTGAAGGTTTTCATCGCAACAGAAACGCTTGCCTTTGTAAAGCCAAGCTCGTTTGCTATATCAATGCTCCTGACAAAGCCGTTTTTATTTTTAAGCATAAGTATTGTTTCAAGATAATTTTCTGCTGATTCTTTTATTCTCACAGATATTATACCTCCGCTGCTGAGTTATAGTTATTTTATATAAAATGTCTTCTATTTATATTATAACCTTGAATTTCGATATTGTCAATTTTTATATTAAAACACTGACATTTTTATTAAAAGAATTGCTTTATCATAACTGTCATGCTATAATATTTATACTGGGTAATAGTGCGCAGCAATCGGTCTTTTAAGGTTATGTGCGTTTTTTAATTAACAGAAAAAGAAAGGAAGATTTTCATGAAAAAATTGTTTATAACGATTTTAAGCACAGTTATGATGTTACTAATAGCTATATCAGTATCTGCAGCTAACGGTGATATAGCAGGGTATATATATTCAACCGATATTTGCGCTTTTATAAACGGCGTCGAGGTTGAGTCCTATAACATAGGAGGCAAAACGGCTGTGGTTATTGAAGATATATTGCACGACGATGCAAATTTCTATTACATTTATGACGATTCTGCAAGAACCTTGAAATTTTCATCACTTAATCCAAGCAGGTTGGTTGAGAAAAGTGGGGAAAGCAAGTCAAAACCCGGAAAAATTATAGGAAAAATATATGAAACGGACATTAAAACCTCAATTTATGATGTGGTTATACCTTCCTACAACTTAAACGGCAAAACGGCGGTTGCAATAGAAGATTTAGGTTATGACAGAGAGTTTTCTCCCATCGGCGGAAGATATTTCTGGAACGAAAAAGAACGCAAAATAGAGCTTGAATTTTTATACCCTACACAAAATTTTCTCCCATATAGCAGAACTGCGGATACAAATGCGGGCATAGACATACATATAAAGCCGAATGACGATATGACAGAAGCTGACGCAACCTTTGAAGAAAAATTTCATTGCGGCGGCGGTCAGGAGTATTTTGACTTTCCCGAGGGCGCGGATAAATCCCCGTCAGAGCTTATTATGCCGATAAAGGCAAACGGCGAAACAATAGGCTATTATTTCCGCATACCCACTGAAGAATATAATCCGTGGGCATTTACATATTATTACCCCGATAAGATAAAAGAGGCTTCAAAAAAATATACTCCGTATCCCAAAAAGACCCGTGAGGAGATTATTTCCCATTTTACATACAATCACAGTGTCGGAGAGCCAAGAGAGCGTTTTGATACGGATAATTTTTCCTTTGTATATATATCGGTTGCAGGCACTTCCTGGACATCGTACAATCTTTTGCAGGCTTTTGATGACGGAACATACATTGATTATGGAAATTTGATAGGCGAAAGAAACCGCTCGCCAATTAACTTAGTTATCGACCAAGAAAACGAAAAGGTTACATTCAGGCATATCGACAGATATACGCGTGAGTGGTATACCGATTATGAGATTGACCTTAAAAAAGCTAAAATAAAAGCAATAAATAATCTCGAAACCGACATAGGAACAGGAACATCAGACGGACAGGTGGCAGAAGAAAAGTGGGCTCAGTCAAGAAACGAGCAGTATGAGTATAAGCTCGTTTCGGGTGAAGAGGAAAAAATTGTAAAAGGCTTTTTTGCACACGAATATTACTATGCGGATATGCTTCCGCTTAAAGAAACCTTCGATTTTTTAAACATTAAATATTCATTTGAAAATGATGTTTTGACTATTGATACAACCGAGGCAAGAGCTTTTAGTATTGAAAAAACAGAAAACAAGACTGATGCTATGGGTGAAAATCCACCTGAATATTTGTATGTTGAAAAGGTCTTGCTAAATGGCGAAGAAACACAAATTACATTCCCATATATAAGCGGTCATTTTGATAATACAAACTACGGCAGAACTGAGGCAAAACCGTATGTCTGTAACGGAATAGTTTATATAAACAGCAGCTTTATAGCATCTACCAAGTGACGTTTTTTGAGAGCAAAAAGAAATCTGTCTTTTTTGGTAAAGCAAAACTACCTTTTTTAGTGAAAAACGAAGACAGAAGAGTGAATAGATAAAAGTACAAAAAGAAAAGACAACTTTCGATAGAAAGTTGTCTTTTCTTTTTGGTGCGAGTGATGGGACTTGAACCCATACGCCATAAGCACACGCCCCTCAAACGTGCCTGTCTGCCAGTTCCAGCACACTCGCTTAACTACCTAACATATTATACAGCAAAAATTCTGATATGTCAAGAGGAAAATTGAAATTTTTTTAAAAATTTTTTAAGCTCATTTTTTCCGCCCAAAAACATTAAAAAACAGCTACAAAACGACTTTTCTGTTCTTGTATCTTGACTTTGTTTTAATTTCTGCTATACTTAAACTATATTTTGCAAATTACATTTTTAAAAGCGAGGTTACATTATGTCGGAAAAAATAAATGTTGTACTCCCCCAAAAATATGATTTGGTTGTGGGCGATACATTTCAGCTTTTTTACCGTGGAATTGTCGATGCCCCAAACCCTTTTTGCTATGATATTTTATCAATCTGCGAAAAGGGAAGAAACTATCCGAGATATTTTGAATTTCTTCCCGAAGAAGCAGGCGAATTTAAGCTTACGGTTTATGTTTACGGTGCAAACAAGGTGCTCCTTGGAAAAGGTGAAACTCTTCTTTGCGTTGCAGAGCCGAAAGCTCCCACAAAACCTTTAAACGTATTGTGTATAGGCGATTCTCTCACCGCAGGCGGTATTTGGCCCGAGGAAGTTTTGCGCAGACTTACCGCAACAGACGGCGAGCCTAAAGGTCTTGGCTTTTCGGATATTAATTTCATAGGAACCTGCAAAAAAGGCGATGCAGGATATGAAGGCTACGGCGGTTGGAGATGGGAAAGCTATTTCCCGACGTCTGTTAATGCTATGTGGGTTGTAAGCAAAATAAATGACAAAACCATAGAAGACCAACATTCGCTTTGGAAAGACGAAAACGGCAACATTTGGCAACTTGAAACAATTGCAGATGATTATCTTAAATTTAACCGCTATTTAGAGCACGACGGCGCAAGACCCGAAAGCGGTGTGCTTGTGCATTATAAAAATGCTAAAAATACCTCGCCCATAACAATTGACAGCAGTTCTACGGAGAAAAAAAGTCCGTTTTATGATGAGGAAACCAATAAAATCAGCTTTTCGACATACTGCAAGCGCAACGGCTTTTCAGGAATTGACGCAGTTTACATCTTTCTCGGCGCAAACGGACGTATCGAGGCATATATGGCAGGTCTTACAAATGAAGAACACTGCAAAAATCTTGCTGAAAAGGGCAAAAATTTCGTAAGACTTATCCACGAGGAGTATCCCAACGCAAAAATTAACATTATGGGACTTTTCGTTCCGTCTGTAAACGGCGGAATGGGCGCAAGCTACGGCGCTCAGCTTCCGTACTGCGATTATTATGATTTCGTTCGTTTTGTTATGGAATTAAATAAAGCATACGAGGAATGGACACTTCTTCCCGAATTCCGCGACTATACAGAGTTTGTAAATACCTCAGGTCAGTTCGACTCGGATAATAATATGCCAAATACTGAAAAGAGCGTGAATACAAGAAACAAAAAAACCGAAATTATTGGCACAAACGGCGTTCATCCGCTCCCCGAGGGTTACCTGCAAATTGCAGATGCCGTTTTTAGAAATCTGGTTCACCTGTGTAAGGAATTATAAACTTTTATTTTAATCTTAGCATTTTTTGCAGTAGCCGTGGCAAATTGTTATGGCTACTGCTATATTATTTTAAAAAAATCACAAAATAATAAAAAACTTTTCAAAAAACTCTTGACTTTGTGCGTTTTTTCTGTTATACTAATTAAGTCTTATGCGGAGAGGTGTCCGAGTGGTTTAAGGAGCTGGTCTTGAAAACCAGTGATGCGAGAGCACCGTGAGTTCGAATCTCACCCTCTCCGCCATTTTTTAATTTAATAGTTTTTTAATTCGGAGAAGTACTCAAGTTGGCCGAAGAGGCGCCCCTGCTAAGGGTGTAGGTCGGGAAACTGGCGCGAGGGTTCAAATCCCTCCTTCTCCGCCACCATTAAGCAAGTCATTTTTAGAATGACTTGCTTTTTGTTTTTCCCCAGTGTTTATATTCTTCAAATACTCTATGGAATACTTGGGAGCATACCCATTTAATTTAAGGTGTATTGTGATTGCTAAATAAACTCTTGGGTCATTTCCTATATTTTCAAGTTCTCTTATGTCTATATGGTCTATCATATAGTTAAAGAATACCTTTAATTGTTCTCTTGATAACTCTTGAAAGTCTTTATATGTAATATCTTCA
>JAGBHP010000055.1 GCA_017935435.1 Clostridia bacterium
CCTAGCCTTTTTAATTGGTAGAATTTACCCCGCTTTTTTGGCGGGGTTTTTTATTTTATACTTGATGAGGAAACGGCCCCCGGGTTATCCCCGGGGGCATTTTGTCTATAGGAATAAAGATTACGTCTGGGAAAAGGACTTTTTGGGTGCAATATAGTGCCGCGGAGCGGTTCTCCCATGAATAAAAAGAGATATATCGATACCCGGGATCTTGCCAGGAACCCTTGCCGGAGAATGAGGCACATCCCTGCTTCCTCCTGAGGAATGGCTAAACAGCAATAGAGGGGTGCTATCCAAATGACCTTGGCGGAAAAATTACAGAGGCCTGCCTATTAACGTGTAAATTTGAACCTTCCCTTACTATTAAACCCTCGCCCTGCCCAAAAAACACCTCTAAGCAAATAAAAATATAAAAGAAGAGAAGTTGCAATCCCTGCGGCCGCTTTGGCGCACGGCGAAAAACTGGATACTTCCACGCAGGATACTGTCCGGGATGGGTTTGCGCCCAATGTGCATAGTAACGGTACCTTTACCACCACGCCCGAAAGTGCAACCCCTCTTTGGGGCGGGTCCAAATCCCGGTTCTCGTGTTATGTCGCCAGTCGTTAATCAACAAAAAATAAATTTCATTTTTTGTGGAGAGATACCCCTTTATTCCCATGCCAAAACATGGGGGAATGTGAAGGGGGGATAGATACAATAAAAAGGCCACCTTGGGTTGAGGATGGCCTTGCTAAAATGTCTTTTATTTTCCTTTACAAGCCGGAACCCTAGATTTGCCGGCAATTCTTTGAATTTAATCCAGCGTATTATTTTTCCCGTACAAGGCGGAACCCTACATTTATGTATTTTTTGTTCGGGTTACGGGCGGCAGAACGGTTTTCTGTTCTGCAATCCATCCGTTGGCTGTCCCATGCACCGCCTTTAACAATCTTTTGACCGTTCTTATCCGTACTTGTCCATTCCCACGCATTGCCCCACATATCTACCGCTCCCGAGGCGGAAAGAGTGTTTGGGTAAGAGGTTACGGACTTTAGCCCTTCATTTTCTCCACAGTTCATGTCGGCATCTTTAGGCATGTGGCCGGCAGCCAGTTCCCATTCTTTTTCGGTCGGCAAACGATAGACAGCAGAAGTATCTTTTTGCGTCAGCCATTTTGCATAAGCTATAGCATCTTCATAAGATACATTTACTACCGGAAAGTTGTCTTGTCCCGTGGTGTTGCGGCCGGTTTCTTTTGCAAAAAGAGCATACTCGGCGTTGGTAACGGGTGTATAGGCGATGCTTACGTTTTGTGCCGCCCCAACACAGGTAAATAGCCGTCTTTACTTTCTCTGGCCCCGGGAGTTAAACGTTTATCAGTAAATCTGTTCATAGTTTGGTTGATGCGGTTCTCGCGATCTTTTAACATTTCGTCCACAATTTCCTGCATTTCCGTTACTTTAGAGGTATGTTTGGCCTCCCGTTTTAATTCTTCCAATTTGGCCTTTTTTCGTGCAATCACGGCATCGTAATTAGCTGCAACTTTAGTGCGTAAGGCGTTATAATTGCTCTGCGTAGGAGTTTTACGGTAAGCGGCAATTAAGCGTTTTGTTTCTTCATCCAGTTCTGGGCGTTCTTTTTCTACGGTGGTGCTGTATTTGAACTGTTTGGATTGCGGATTAACTTTTTTGTTTCCGCGTTGGGCAGTCACATTCGTAAAACCTACGAGAGAAAATACAGTTATTAACAGAATGGTTTTTTTATTCATAAATCCTCCCTCCTTCAAAGAATATAACACGTTTTTGGGTTAAGGTATTGCAGTGGAATAAACACCACTCTGTTTTTAAACGACAAAATTTATTTCTCAATGAGTTTTTATTTTAGTATGGTTTGTTGTATAAATACGTTATAATGTAAATATCTTATCTTGCTTCTTGGTTTTCCTTTTATTCATCCAGTTATAAACGCAGATCCCAATACATTGGGCATCGTGTTATCGAGGAGTCTTTATGAATAAGGCACAAAATGCC
>JAGBHP010000056.1 GCA_017935435.1 Clostridia bacterium
AAACGCCCTCTTTTCTTAGGGGATAGGAAAAAAGCTTTGGAATTGACAAACTGAGCCAAAGCTTTAGCTTTGGGGTACCCGAAGTCGTACGATGGTACGACGAGAGGCGAAGTTTGTTAATAGCAAGAAAAGATTTATTTTTAAGAAAAATCGAAAATGTTCGATTTTTCTTCGTTGTTTTTTTATGCTTTATAACAATCGATATTATTATTTTTACTTGGATTGTTTTCTTTTCTTGCGTTCCGGAGCTTTTTAACATCCCCACTAAATTTTTATCAAAAATAGATTTTTTTATTTAAGCGCCTCTGCACATCTTGCGCAAAGAGTAGGATGAGCACTGTCTTTTCCAACAGTTTCGCTATACATCCAGCAACGCTCACATTTTTCACCGGGAGCCTGACAAACCATTGTCTTAATTCCCGTTTCGCCTGCTATTGCTTTTTCATCTGCATTTGCAAGCTCTTTTGCTTCTGCATATGATACTATTAAATAGGTAACTAAATCTTTTTCGATAGCTTTTAAAAGCTCAAGATTTTCGCCGTCTGCATAAACTACAACCTTAGCTCCCAAAGAGTGACCGATAATCTTTTCGTTTCTTGCAAGCTCTAAAGCTTTAGCTACATCATTTTTAATAGCGATAATCTTTTCCCATTTAGCACAAAGCTCAGCATCTACGGGATAATCTTCTGCCTTTGGCATATCGTTAAGCATTACACTCTTTACATCGTGGCTATCTAAATGCGGCATAAACTGCCAGATTTCTTCAGCGGTGTAGCAGATTGCAGGAGCTAAAAGACGAACCAAAGCATCTAAAATCTTATACATAGCAGTCTGAGCAGCACGGCGTCCTACGCTATCTGCTTTTTCTGTATACAGTCTATCCTTTACAACGTCAAGATAGAGGTTAGAAAGGTCAACAACGCAGAAATTATGAATTGTGTGATAAATGATATGGAAATCATAGTTTCTGTATGCTGCAATACACTTTTCAACTATATCGCCGAGTCTTGATAAGATGTACTTATCAATTTCAAAAAGCTCGCTATCTTTAACCATATCTTTATTCGGGTCAAATCCGTCAATATTACCCAAAATAAAGCGGGCAGTATTTCTGATTTTTCTGTAAGCTTCGCTCATCTGCTTTAAGATATCCATAGAAATGCGGACATCGCACTTATAGTCAGCAGAAATTACCCAAAGACGCACAACATCTGCGCCGTACTGCTTAATTAAATCGAGAGGGCTTATTCCGTTACCCTTTGATTTACTCATTTTTTCATCATTTTTATCGAGCACGAAGCCGTGAGTAAGCACTTCTTTGTAAGGAGCGCATCCTGCAGTTGCAACCGAGGTTAAAAGTGATGACTGGAACCAGCCTCTGTACTGGTCGTTACCCTCTAAATAGAGGTCAGCAGGGAAATAGTGACCTTCACGGGCGAGTACCGACTTATAGCTTGAGCCTGAGTCAAACCAAACGTCCATTGTATCCTTTTCTTTTGTAAATTCTCCGCATCCACATTCGCATTTTGTGCCTTTCGGGAGAATATCAAGAGCTTCGTGTGTCCACCAAGCATCTGAACCCTCAACCTTAAAGAGTTCGTAAATTGCATTAATTGTATCATCATTTACGAGCGGCTTTCCGCAATCCTTACAATAGAAAATCGGAATCGGCACGCCCCAGATTCTTTGACGTGAAATACACCAGTCGCTGCGGTCAGCAACCATATTTGAAATCTTATCTTCGCCCCACTTCGGAATCCAGTTAACGCTCTTTATTGCATCAAGCGCTTCTTTTCTGAAGCCTTCAACAGATGCAAACCACTGCTCTGTTGCACGGAAGATAATCGGGTCATTACATCTCCAGCAGTGCGGATACTGATGGACAATTTCCTTAACTGCTAAAAGTGCATTTACCTCTTTTAATTTTTCTAAAATCTTTTCGTTTGATTCTGCATAGTAAAGACCGTTAAATTCGCCTGCAAGCTCATTTAAGTAGCCCTTATCATCAACAGGAACGATAATCGGAATATCTTTATAATTCTGGCAAACAACAAAGTCTTCAACACCGTGACCCGGAGCTGTGTGTACGCAGCCTGTACCAGCATCGAGTGTTACGTGGTCGCCGACAATTACAACAGATTCGCGGTCAATAAACGGATGCTGGGTTGTCATAAGCTCTAAATCTCTGCCCTTAAAGGTTTTTACAACCTCGTAGCTTTCGATTCCTGCAGCTTCGCATACGCTGTCGATTAACTCTGTTGCTAAAACATAAGTTTCATCTTCTGCAACCTTAACTAAGCTATATTCAAAGTTTGCATTTAAAGAAATTGCAACGTTACCGGGAAGAGTCCATGTAGTTGTTGTCCAGATAACGAAATAAACTTTTCCAAGACCTTCAAAAAGACCCTTGTCATCTTTAGTTAAGAATTTTACGAAAATTGATGCAGTTTTATCTTCTGCATATTCAATTTCAGCTTCAGCCAAAGCGGTTTCACAAGTCGGGCACCAGTAAACAGGCTTTAAACCCTTGTAGATATAGCCTTTTTTAGCCATTTCACCAAAGATTTTAATCTGTTCAGCCTCAAATTCGGGCTTCATTGTAAGGTATGGATTTTCCCAGTCACCAATAACGCCCAGACGCTTAAACTGTTCTCTCTGATTTGAAACATATTTCTCTGCAAACTCCTTGCAAGCTTCACGGAATTTAACAGGGCCTGCTTCGTGTCTGTTTATACCAAGCTTTTTAATAGCCTGTCTTTCAATAGGAAGACCATGCGTATCCCATCCGGGAACAAAAGGCGCACAGTAGCCATCCATATTCTTAAAGCGAATAATAATATCTTTTAAGATTTTATTTAAAGTGTGACCGCAATGAATGTCACCATTTGCATACGGAGGTCCGTCATGCAGAATAAAGCTGGGTTTATTCTTGTTTTTTTCTAAAATCGCTTCATAAAGCTTTTCATTGTTCCATTTTTTGAGTACTTCAGGCTCTCTCTGCGGCAGATTTGCTCTCATAGGGAAATCTGTATTGGGCAGATTAAGCGTTTTACCGTAATCTTCAGGCATTTTTTGTATCTCTCCTTAAAATTATATTGAAAATTCTTGAATAAAATATATTTTATAGACTATCGTCTTTAAAAACATCGTAATATGAGCCGCCTTTTTTCTCTTCGTCACGGCTTAAGTTAATTACAACCTCACGAACTGCTCCGCTCTCTGCATTTTGAGCTTTAAACGGATTTGCTCTTTCTTCTGCCTTGGTTTTAACAGGCTTTTCTCTGTTTGTAAGTATTTCATCAAGCAAAGCATTCTGTTTATCAAGGCGTGGATTTTGAGGCTTTATTTCTTCCTCACGGTTTTCACGCTTGCTTACTTTCTTAAGCTCTTCGTAAATGTCCCTTTGAGGTTTTACTTCTTTTTCCTGTTCTAAAACTATCGGCTCTTCCTTAGCAGCTTCAATTTCTTGCGCTATCTCTTCTTTTATTTCCTCTTTTGCTTCTGCTTTAGTTTCTTCTGCCTTTATTTCGGAAACTTTGCCTGTTTCGCTTTTTGGAAAATCGTCAAGCAGTTTATCGTATGTCACGATTAAACCTTTAATTCTGTTTTTAAAGCTATCAATTTCGCTTTTTAAGTTTTGATATTTATTTGAAAGCTCTGCAATTTCCTTTTCTGCGGCTTTAACTGTTTCTTTTGCTTTAAGCTCAGCCTCATTAACTATATTATTTGCCTTTTCAAAAGCATTTTTCTTAATATCTTCCGCAGTTGACTGTGCAACAATCATCGCATTTTGCATAGTTTCTTCCATAGCACGATAATTTGTAAGAGAAGACGTAAGCATCTCTATTTTTTCTTTCATATTGGCATTTTCGCGGTAAAGCTTTTCATAATCTGCAACAATATCTTTAATAAAGCTTTCAACCTCGTATACATCATATCCGCGCATAACCTTTTTAAAATCTTTATTTTCTATATCAACGGGAGTAAGCATAGTTTCACAACCTTTCATATACCGTTTGTCTATTTATCTGCTAAAAGCAATATTTTAATCCTGCCTTTTTTTGATTCACCATAGATTTCGCCTATTCGCACTCTTCCAAACCCACGCACCGACAAAACATCGCCCTCGCTAACCATTTTGGCAGGGTTTGTAACAGGCGACCAGTTGACACTCACAAGCTCTTTTTCAATTAAACTCACCGCTTTTGAGCGTGAAGCACGAGTTGCAAGAGTTACAATAGCGTCAAGCCTTAATGACGCCACCGTTCCGAAAATTTCGTCAAACTGCCTCGGCGGAATTATAACGTCTTTCGGTGCGAGCAGTTCGCACTTTACGTTCTGTCTGCCGATTTTTGTGATATTCATCATTAAAAAATCGCACACGCTACCGAGCGCAAACACATATCCGTTTTCGCCCTCAATCACAATATCCCCAAGCGTGCTTCTTTTAATTCCAAGCCCCAAAAGGCTTCCCAAAAAGTCACGGTGACCATAGCTTCCAAAGCCTGTTATTTTAATTACCGAAACAGGAAATTCGCTTAAATCTTCCTCCCAAAAATCAGGGAAAAAGCCTGCAACCTTGCGCTCTGAATCGTCAAAACCGCCGAAAGCGGAAGTTTTAACGAAAGGCGATGCCTTATAAACCTTTTCAAAGAGCATAACCTCTTTCGGGTCTAAAAATGCAGAAAACTGCGGTGATTTTCTTTTCTGGCACAGCTCCTCTAAGTCCGAAAATCTGCGAAGAGTAAGCCTGTCTTCATCGTTTAATACGACCATGGAAATCCTTTTTTAAGCTCATCTTTAAAATCGCCCATAATACCAACATTGTAAGGTGCGAGTAAAAAGATTCCGCTTGCAACCTTTTGTATATTTCCGTCAACGCCGTAAACCACACCTGATAAAAAGTCAACAACACGGCGAGCAACATCTTTTTCAAGCTTTTCTAAGTTAATTACAACGGGTTTTTTAGCTTTTAAGTGGTCAGCAATATCTCTTGCGTCATCAAAATCCTGAAGCTGAATTACAACAACTTTAAGCTGTGTGGTTGTGTGAATATTTACAACCTTACCTCTTTTGCCCGTAGGAATTAACGGTTCGTCTTCTGTCTGCTCTTCCTGAGAATCGAAAAATTCTTCCTGTTCTTCATCATACTCGTCTGAAATACCAATCCATTTTAACATTTTGTTAAAGTTACCCACTTTAAATTCCTCCCCTAACGTTTAATTTTATCTTAAATTTTTACCTGCGTAATCAAGCGAAGAGCGCTGTGCCGATACGCACAATATTTGCGCCTTCTAAAATTGCGTCCTCAAAATCGAGGCTCATACCCATGGATAAAAACTCCATACTTACATTATCATATTTTTTCTCTTTAATGTCAATAAATAATTTATTAAGCTCGTAAAAATATTTACGGTTGTCACCTTGTTTTTGGGGTATCGGCGCAATAGTCATAAGCCCCTTTAGCCTTACGTTTTCATACTCCGCCATTTTTTCAAGATATTCCCATATTTCATCAGGGCGAATACCGAATTTACTTTCTTCGCCCGACACATTTACCTCTAAAAGAACATCTAAAATTCTGTCTGCCTTTTTTGCACGAAGATTAATTTCGTCTAAAAGCTTAATGCTTTCAACAGAATGAATAAGCTTAACCTTATCTGCAATATATTTAACCTTGTTTGTCTGAAGATGCCCGATTAAGTGCCAGTCGGCAGCATCTTTTAAAACATCATACTTTTCGCAAAGTGACTGAACTCTGTTTTCTGCAAGATTTTTTACACCAAGCGAAAGTGTTTCTATTGCTTCCTTTTCGGTAACCTTTTTTGTGACCGCACAAAGCGTAATATCTTCCCTTTTTCTGCCGCTTTTTTGCGCGCACAGCTCTATTTTTTCCTCAATTCTTTTCAGATTGTCAGAAATTGCCATTATCCTCTCACCGTTTTGCCTTCCTCGTAAGAATCTGCCTTTATTATTATTTCATCATAAAGCTTTAAAGGATTTTCGCTGTCTTTAGTTCTCACAATCGCCGTTTCTTCGGTGTTATAAAGAATTTCGACAGGTACAAAATGCATAATTCCTTCTCTTACGGCATAAACACCGTTTATATCGTCTAAAGTTTTAATGGAATCAACCGAAACCTTAAAGCCTGAATATTTTTCACGTATTATTTCTACATTTGCCGTTCTTTTAAGTATCAAAGAATCGACATATCTGCTTGTTTCAAAAATTGCAACCACTCTGCCGTCAGTTTCGGGCGTTATTGTCTGCACCAAAGCATTAAAAGAGCTTCCCGAAAGCTCAGGAAATCTGAGTGTAACCCTTTTCCCCACAGTCATAGCAGAGGCAAACTCTGCGCTTACGGGAACTGCAATAAAATACCTGAAATTGTCCGCAACCTTGCAGATATAATTACTCTCTTTTTTCTTGTCGCTTGTCGCTTCGGCAATTAGTGCATCAATTTCGTCAGGCGTAAACTCGTGCATATTGTATGGAGTTATAACCTCTTCAAAACCGTCTAAATAGTGTGAAAACACGCCGGCTGATGCTGAATATATACTGTGACGCACGGCACTTATCTGTGCTTCTAAATCCCGCTTTTCGTTTTCTAACTGTTCTAATGTGTTGCTTGCAGAATCCTTTACACCCGACACAACTGCCTTTCTGTCGGCTAAAACTGCAATTCGGTGCTTTAAATCCGCAACAACATCTATATTTTTTCCATAGCCTGCATCGATAACCTTGTTTATACTGTCCGTAAGCTCGCTCTCAATTTTTGCGGCATCGTTCGTAAAAGTAGAATTTCCAAGTCTGTTTTCGTTAATAACCGCTATTCTTTCGTTTACTCTTGCAAGCTTTGAAATAAGCGTCTGGTCAACATCACCGCCAAACACATCAACTAAATTCTCACCTTTTTTAACACGCTCGCCTTCTATTGCGTGCGCCTCCGCAGTTCCGCGAACACCTGATGAGTACAGCGTTTCATATTTCACAATTACGCCCTTTGACGTAAAAGCCTCTTCCATAGACCCCTGACGGACACTTTCCGTCACAACCATTTCGCTGAAAAAACCACGTACAATATTTACAATAACCAAACAGGCAAAAATCCATATAAAGATATTCCATTTACTTTTCATGGCATTTTTCTCCGCATGTATATTTTAAAAATCCATTTTTACCTAAATATATTTAATTATAGCACAACTTAGCTATTTATGCAAACATTTTTACATATTTTTGCGACATTTTTTTAATATTTTTTTATTTTTTTGGATAACGCTGAAAAATGTTGCCTTTTTATGCGTTTAATGGTATACTTAACTTATAAAAATAGCAAAAACTAACAATATTTTAAATTTACCTAAAAAAGAGGTTAATTATGTCTTTTATAACTATTACAAGTGCTGACAATCAGACAATAAAGCAATTTTCAAAGCTAAAGCAAAAAAAATACCGTGAAAAAGAGGGCAGATACATAACAGAGGGTCTGCGCTCGTCGGGCGAAATTTTAAAAACGGATAAAGACGCTGTTTTTGTGATAACCGAGCGCTTTTTAAGTGACTTCAGCGATTTTTGCGATACGCTTTCTTCGCAAAAGGTTTATGTTGTAACAGATAAAATTTTTAACTCTCTTACGGATACAGAATCCCCTCAGGGAATTTTGTGTGTAAGCACGATAAAGAAAGCTTCCGAAAAACTGCAAAAGCCTTATTACATCTACCTTGACAGGCTGACTGACCCCGGAAACGTGGGAACTGTAATTCGCACTTGTCACGCTTTCGGCTTTGGCGGAGTTTTGCTTGCTCCCGGCTCTTGCGATGTGTATTCGGGTAAGGTTATACGCTCTGCTATGGGCTCGCACCTTTATACAGATATTTATACCGATTTTTCCTACGAAGCTTTAGCCGATTTAAAAAAAGACGGCTACAAAATATTTTCAACTGCGCTGATTGATGAAAGCGTTTCTCTTTACGAGTGCAAATTTGGTGAAAAGGCAATTTTTGTTATAGGTAACGAGGCAAATGGCGTATCGGATGAAATTCTTTCACTTTCTGACGAAACACTTATAATTCCAATGCCGGGCGGTGCTGAGTCGCTCAATGCCTCCGTTGCGGCTGCACTTGTTATGAGCGAAGCTGTAAGAACAAAAAGAGGATAAAAAATGAAAAACGAATTTATGGAAATTGCAATCAAGGAAGCCCAAAAAGCTAAATCAGCAGGCGAAGTTCCCGTCGGTGCGGTAGTGGTTTTGGATGGAAAAGTTATAGGAAAAGCTCACAACTTAACCGAAAGCCTTTCTGACCCTTGTGCCCACGCCGAAATTCTTGCAATTAAAGAAGCTTGTGCAAATCTTTCTAACTGGCGGCTTTGCGATGCCTCAATTTACGTAACTCTTGAGCCATGCCCGATGTGTGCAGGTGCAATCATAAACTCAAGGATTAAAAATGTCTATTTTGGTGCATATGACGCACGCATGGGGGCTTGCGGCGGCAAAATTGACCTTTTTCGTGAAAACCTTTCGGGGCACAGTATAAATGTCTACGGCGGATTTTATGAAGACGAGTGCAAAAAACTGCTTGCCGACTTTTTTAAAAATAACAGATAAGCAATTTTTACTAAATTTTATCTTAAATTTGTACATCATTTTATAAAATATGTCTTTTCTTTTTGTTAAAATTGTGATATACTGAATTTAGAATATAATTTTTTACTTTTATACTTTTGGAGGACTTACTTTGATTGGAATAATAACTTTAAACAAACCGCAGGGTAAGACCTCGCACGATATGGTATATTTTATAAGACGCACCTTTAAAACCAAGCAGGTAGGGCATACAGGTACTCTTGACCCAATGGCAACGGGTGTTTTACCTATTTTGGTTGGAAAGGCTACTAAGCTTTCCGATATACTGACGGCTGAAAACAAAGAATACATCGCACGTATTCGTTTAGGTGTTACAACCGATACTTTAGATATTACGGGAAATATTTTGTCCGAGCAAAAAGTTTTAGCAGGCGAAGACGAAATAAAAAATGTGCTCTCCTCATTTTCAGGTGAGCAGATGCAGCTTCCCCCAATGTACTCAGCGCTGAAGGTTGACGGTAAAAAGCTCTACACCCTTGCTCGTCAGGGAATTACTATTGAGAGAACTCCAAGAAAGATTAATATTTTCTATATAGATTTTTTATCATACTTTCCCGAGCATCACGAATTTGAAATTAAAGTTGGTTGCTCAAAAGGAACATATATCCGCTCGCTTTGCGATGATATCGGAAAAGCGCTCGGCTGCGGTGCAGTTTTAACTGCCCTTACAAGAACAAAAAGCGGAAATTTTTCAATCGAAAACTCATATACCGAAGAAGATGTTTTAAAAGCGCTCGATAATGGAAATTTAGAAAGCTTACTTACAAAAATTGATGATGTTTTAGATGATTTTACAAAAGCCGTAGCATTTGGCGACAACGAAAAAAAGGTAAAAAACGGGATTCGCTTAAGACCCGTTCAGCTCGGCATAAAAAACTTCAGCCTTGGCCAAACCTTTAAAATTTATGACGAAAATGATTCTTTAATTTGTCTTTCGGAGGTAATTTTAGAAAACGACACCCCCGTGCTTAAACATTTAAAGAGTTTTTATTAAAATTAATTATACATTTTTAAGGAGGTAGTTTAACATGAACACAGTTTGGAACGATTACGAGCAGGTTAACACCCAAAATGGCACAGCGGTAGCTATCGGTAACTTTGACGGTCTGCATTTGGGACATCAAAAGCTTTTCGGTATGTTATCTAGCGTTGCAAAAGAGCATTCTCTCCCATCAGTTGCTTACACTTTTTCTACACATCCGATTAATGTATTAAAGGGTGAAAACACCTTAAAGCTTATTGCAAACAATGCGCAGAAGGAAAAGCTTATTAAAAGTTGTAAGGTTGATACCCTGTTTTTTGAAGATTTTTCGCGCGTAAAGGACTTATCCGCAACAGAATTTGTACGTGATATTTTAGTTGAAAAGCTGAATATGAAAATCGCAGTTGTCGGATATCACAATCACTACGGCAAAAATTCAGAGGGCGATGTAAAGCTCTTAAGGGAGCTTGGTCAGAAGTACGGCTTTGAGGTTTATATGATTAAGCCTTACTATATTGATGACACGGTGCTCGCCAGCAGTTCAAACATCAGAAAATATTTAGAAGAGGGAAATCTCGATATGGCAAATAAGCTATTAGGACGCCCCTACTCTATTTCAAACGTTATTGTTAAAGATAAAATGCTCGGTCAGACCATAGGTTTTCCGACTGCAAATATGATTCCCGATGAACATCTCCTGCTTCCGCCTTACGGTGTTTATGCAAGCAGTATAAATATAGACGGCAAAGACTATATTTCTATAACAAACATCGGTGTTAATCCTACCTTCCATGAAGATAAAGTAAGAATTGAAACTCACATAATAGGTTTTTCTGGCGATTTATACGGCGAAACCTTAGATATTGAGCTTCTTTATAAAATACGTGATGATGTTGCCTTTAAAAATACCGAAGAGCTTAAAAATCAGCTTGAAGAAGACAAAAAGGCACGTCTTGAAAATTAACACACCACGAAGGGAACGAAACCAATGCCACTATCAGTTACTCTTATAAACTACTCGGGAACTCCCGAAAAAATCATATCTGCCGCAGCTAAGCTTTGTTATTCATCATCAGGCGCAAAGGACGTTTTAGAGGGTCTTACTCCCGAAAAAACAGAAAGCTTTATTGATATGCTCTCTACAATCGGTCACGAAAGCCCGATTGAGCACGCATCATTTACCTTTGCAATTGAGGGTGTAAGCCGCAGTCTTCTTGCTCAGCTTACGAGGCATCGTCTTGCAAGTTACAGCGTAAAATCGCAGAGATATGTAAAAGAAGGGCAGTTTGAATACGTAACTCCTCCCGAAATTGAAAATTTGCCTGAGGCAAAAAAGCTTTATATAAAGGCTATGGAGGATGACCAAAGGGTTTATAATGAGCTTACGGATATTTTGATGAAAAAGCATATGGATAAGCTTTTAGCTGACGGTTTAGACGAAAAACAGGCAAAAAAATCTGCCGAAAAAATGGCGATTGAAGATGCTCGTTTCGTTCTTCCCAATGCCTGCGAAACAAAGCTTATTATGACGATAAACGCAAGAAGTCTTATGAACTTTTTCCACCATCGTTGCTGTAACCGTGCTCAATGGGAGATAAGGGATTTAGCAACTAAGATGCTCGCTTTAGTGCGTGAGGTTTGTCCCACACTCTTTAAAAATGCAGGTCCGTCGTGTTTGTGCGGTGCTTGCCCCGAGGGCAAAATGACCTGCGGAAAAATAAAAGAAGTACGTGAAAAATTTAAAATGTAAAATTTTATTAAATGAGGGTTTTTAAAAAATCAAACTGAATTTTTTAAACACCCTCGTTTTTTGGGGATAGGAAAAAAGCTTTGGAATTGACAAACTGAGCCAAAGCTTTAGCTTTGGGGTACCCGAAGTCGTACGTTGGTACGACGAGAGGCGAAGTTTGTTAATAGCAAGAAAAGATTTAATTTTACGAAAAATCGAAAATATTCGATTTTTCTTCATTGTTTTTTATGCTTTATAATAACCGATATTATTATTACATGGATTGTTGTCTTTTCTTGCGTTCCGAAGTTTTTTAACATCCCCATTTATCAAGAATATAGAAAGGCAGAACGACATGAAAGGCAAATTAATTGTAATAGAAGGTGTTGACTCAAGCGGAAAGGCAACACAATCTGAGCTTCTTTTTAAAGAGGTTTCAAAAAAATATGATACGAAATTAATTACATTTCCCGACTATAAAAGCGATTTTTCTCTCCCCGTAAGGAATTATTTAAGGGGAGATTTGGGCAAAAATCCCGAAGATGTAAATGCATATGCCGCATCATCCTTTTATGCAATCGACCGCTATGCAAGCTACAAAACAAAGTGGGGCGATTTTTTTGAAAATGGCGGCGTGATAATAGCTGACCGCTACACAACCTCTAACATTGTGCATCAGGCATCTAAAATTAAAGGTGACAAAAAGGAATTTATCGACTGGCTGACGGATTACGAATATAATAAGCTGTCGCTTCCCGTTCCCGACCTTGTTATCTTCCTTGATATGCCGCCTGAAAGCGCAGAATTTTTGATGCGTGAGCGCAAAAATAAAATTACAGGTGAAGCGCAAAAGGATATCCACGAAAGTGACGGCGATTTTTTGCGTAAATCCTACAATAACGCCGTAAGCGTTGCCGAAATCTGCTCGTGGCATAGGATTGTGTGCGCAAAGGGCAACTCAATCCGCTCAATAGAAGATATTCATAACGAAATTTTAAATAAGGTTAAAGAGATTTTAGATTAGATTGGTAAAGAAGGTTTATTTTAATGTTTAAGTACAAAACGGAGCTGCACTGTCATACGCTCCAGACAAGCAGATGTGGAAAAGTTGCGGCTGAAGATGTGGTAAAGGCCTATATTGACGCCCACTACTCTACTTTGGTAATTACTGACCATTACGGCGCAAAACACATAACAACTGAGGACAGCGAATACGAAATTCAGCATTTTTTAGAAGGATATCGCGCTGCAAAAAATGCCGCAAAGGGTAAAATTAACATAATTCTCGGTATGGAAATTAACTTAACTCAAAACGCAAATGATTATTTGGTTTACGGAGATATTGAAAGCTTTCTTATTAAAAATCCCGAGATGTATAAGCTGAGCTTACCTGAGTTTTGCGATTTAGCGCACAACAGCGGTCTGATTATATATCAGGCGCACCCGTTTCGCAACAACATCACAGTTACCGACCCCTCTCCCCTCGACGGAATTGAGGTTTTTAACGCTCACCCAAGGCACGATTCAAGAAATGATATAGCGCTTTTGTGGGCAAAACATTTTAACAAAAAAATGATTTCAGGGTCTGACGCACACCAAACGCCCGACCTTACCCGCAGCGGAATTTTAACTGAAAACCAAATTACAAACGAAAAAGAGCTTCTTTCGGTTTTAAACGAAGAAAAGTATGAGCTTATTATAATTTAATTTTTTTGCAGCAATGGTTTTTTTAGCCATTTGCTGCAATATTTTTGCTTTTTTTCAATATAATTAGACTACAAAGAAATTT
Organism: Clostridia bacterium; assembly: GCA_017935435.1. Classification (GTDB taxonomy): domain Bacteria; phylum Bacillota; class Clostridia; order UBA1381; family UBA9506; genus RGIG9126. The sequence goes on from JAGBHP010000056.1 coordinate 13,148, forward strand.
TTTACAAAAACATATAGAAATGTAGCTGTTTTTGTGATATACTATGATTATTAATGTCTTTAAACGGAGGTATTCGGTTTGATTACCACAATTGACGGAATTAAAATTAACTATGACATACGTGGCGAGGGTGCGCCTGTGCTTTTGCTTCACGGTTGGGGCGCAAATATCACCCTTTTTGACGGACTTATGAATTTAATTTCAAAAAAATATAAGGCTATTGCGCTCGATATGCCCGGGTTTGGTAAATCCTGCGAGCCGACTGAGCCTTGGTGCGTTGATGATTATGTTGACTTTGTTTTAAAATTTATAGATTTTTTAGGAAATACAGATGACCTTATTTTGCTTGGTCACTCCTTTGGCGGAAGAGTTATAATTAAAATGATGTCAAGAGTAAATCTTGCGTTTAACGTAAGTAAAATTATCCTTACGGGAAGCGCAGGAATTAAGCCTAAAAAGAGTTTTAAGCAAAAATCAAAGCTTTTGGCATACAAAATGACAAAAAGTGTTTTAAACAGTGCTCCTGTAAAGAAGGCTTTTCCAAATGCATTAGAAACCCTACGCAAGAAAAACGGCTCTGCTGACTATAACAGTGCAACGCCTACAATGCGTGCAACACTCGTAAAGGTTGTAAACGAGGATTTAACTCATCTTTTAGAAAAAATTGAGGCGCCGACGCTTTTAATCTGGGGTAAAAACGATACCGCAACGCCGCTTTCCGACGGCGAGCTTATGGAAAAAACGATTAAGGATGCGGGGCTTGTTAAAATAGATAACGCAGGGCATTACGCCTTTTTAGAGCAACCATATATTTTCCACAAAGTAATAGCATCCTTTTTAAATATAGGAGAGTAAAATATGTTAAGTATATTTTTTATGATATTGATTTTTTTAGCATCGATTTTTGCAAGCCTTGGGTTTATCCATATCTTTCAGCTTAATTCCTACCGTCACGTGCGTTTTCTTCGCTGGGCAAAGGAAAATAAGGCAAAATTTCTGCCCTATGTGCTTGTTTTGGTACTTACGCTTATTTTTTCACTTGTAAATAATGTAATCGGTTTCCCCTTTGTTGTGATTGTTTCGGTTATAATCGCCTTTCTTTCCATGAAAAAGAAAGCAAAAAAACCGCTCGTTTACACAAAAAGGGTACAGCGTCTGCTTGTTACCATAAGCATTTTGGAGCTGTTTTTAGCTTTAAGCAGTCTGATTTTTAAAGCTGACCCCTTGCTTTCGGCAGTCGGTTTTGGCTTTACACCTTTAATTGTGCTTTTAGCAGATGTTATAAATAAGCCGATAGAAAAATCAATCAACAATTATTATATAAATGATGCAAAAAAAATTCTTAAAAGTGCAAAAGGAAAGCTTAAAGTTATCGGCATTACGGGAAGCTACGGCAAAACAAGCGTAAAATTTTATTTAACAAGTTTGCTTTCGTCTGAATTTAACGTGCTCTGCACACCCGAAAGCTTTAACACACCTTTAGGCGTTGTTAGAACTGTCCGTTCCTCACTTTCTGCGATGCACGATATCTTCGTGTGCGAAATGGGCGCAAAAAATGTAGGCGATATAAAAGAAATCTGCGATATTGTCAGTCCCGACCACGGCGTTATTACCTCGGTTGGCCCTCAGCATTTAGAAACCTTTAAAACGCTTGATAACGTTAAGAAGACCAAGTTTGAGCTTGCAGAAGAAATAGAGGGAAACCTCTTTTTAAACGGCGATGACGAAAACATTACGGCATACAACAAAAATCCCAATGCGATTTACTATGGATTTAGCGAAAAATGTGACTACCGTGCAGAAATTATAAGCGTTTCTATGCACGGAACAGAATTTAAGATAACTAAAAAAGACGGCACTTCATGCGAGTATTCAACCAAGCTTATCGGCACCTTAAATGTTTTAAATATAGTAGGTGCGGTCGCTGTTTCAAACACGCTCGGAATACCGCTTGAAAGCTTAAAGCCTCAGGTAAGAAAGCTTAGTGTCGTTCCTCACAGATTAGAGCTTATTAACCGTGGAAACGTTTCTATAATTGATGATGCGTATAATTCAAATCCGTCAGGCGCTAAAGCGGCACTTGAAACTTTATCACTTTTTGACGGAATGAAGATATTAGTCACACCAGGTATGGTTGAGCTTGGCGAAAAGCAAGACGAATGTAACTATAATTTCGGTGTGCAGGCATCGTCTGTTTGCGACTTTGTTGCAGTAGTCGGTAAAAAGCCGCCTCAGCAAAGCATTTTAAGAGGCTTAAAGGACTCAGGGCTCAGTGAAGATAAAATCTTTTCAGCTGACAATTTAAACGAAGCAATTACCAAGGTTTATTCGCTTTCAAGCGACAAACGCAAAATCATTCTTTTAGAAAACGATTTACCCGATAATTATTTATAATCCCGAAAGGCAGGCAAAAACAATGAAATTAAAACTGGCAGTTTTATTTGGCGGAAAAAGCGTCGAGCACGAAATTTCAATAATTTCGGCAATTCAGGCAATCCATTCGCTTGACAAAGAAAAATATGATATTCTCCCCGTTTATATAACGAAAAACAATGAATTTTACACAGGAGATGCGGCTTTTGAAATTTCCGAATACGAAAATATCCCCGAGCTTTTAAAAAAGCTCCAAAAAATCATTTTTGTATCCGACGGCGGCAAAACCTTTGCGCTTTCTTATCCGCACAAGCCTTTAAAAAAGGATACAGTTTACGATATTGATGTGGCTTTCCCGATTGTTCACGGAACAAATGTCGAAGACGGAACTCTTCAGGGATTTTTAAAGACCCTCAATCTTCCCGTTGTTGGCCCCGACGTGCTTTCTTCTGCAATAGGTATGGATAAGTACGTTATGAAAACCGTTTTAAAGGATAACGGCATCCCTGTTTTAGACTGTCTTTGCTTTAACTCTGACGATTTAGATTTTAACAAAGACGAAATGATAGCAAAAATCGAAGAAAAAATCGGCTATCCCGTAATCGTAAAGCCTATCAATTTAGGCTCAAGCGTCGGCATTTCCAAGGCGGATAACCGTGATAAATTGGTAGAAGCCTTAACAGATGCCTTTATGTACGCAGAAAAAGTTTTGGTTGAGCACGCAATTACAAATTTAAAGGAAATTAACTGTGCAGTTCTCGGTGACTTTAAAGAAGCGGTTGCATCAGAATGTGAAGAGCCTGTATCCTCCGATGAAATTTTAAGCTACGAAGAAAAATATATTCAAGGCTCAAAATCTTCAGGCTCAAAGGGTATGGCAAGCACAAAAAGAAAAATTCCTGCAGACATTCCCGAAAGCGCACGAAAAGAAATCCGCTCGCTTGCCGTTCGTGCTTTTAAGGTGCTTGGTTGCTCGGGTGTTTCAAGGATTGACTTTATGATTGATATGGATGAGGGTTATGTTTATTTGAATGAAATTAACACAATCCCCGGCTCGCTTTCATTCTACCTTTGGGAGCCTTTGGGAGTTAAGTATTCTGAGCTTTTGGATAAAATGATTGATATCACCTTAAAAAGAAAGCGTGAGCAGGAAAGCGTAACTTATGCTTTTGAAACAAACGTACTTTCAGGCATAAAGCTTGGCGGAACAAAAAGCGGAAAGTTAAAATATTAATCGGCTAAGATTTAGTTAAGAATTTAAAAAAAAGCTTGAAAACGCACAACAAAAATGTTACAATGCATATAAATTAAATAGAGCGCAAAAGGGAGTAGCTTGTGGCTTTGCCATATTGGTGTGCGTCATTACGGTTTATGAAAATAAACCCGCTATCTGATTAAAAAAGCAAGACTTTTGCGGTAACACAAAAGGTTACCGCAGAAGTCTTTTTCTTTTGCAATTTTAAAAAAGGAGTTTAAATCTATGAACGCAATTTTAGAAAATTTACTTGCACTTACCTGGCGTGAGCCTCTGATGTGGCTGATTGGCGGACTTTTAATTTATCTTGCCATTAAAAAGGATATGGAGCCTGCCCTGCTTCTTCCGATGGGGTTTGGCGCAATTTTGGTGAACCTTCCGTTTTCAGGTGCAGTTACGCAGGTACTGCAAAACGGCGAAACCGAAGTCGGCATAATAGATGTTTTATTTAATGCCGGCATCGCAAACGAGCTTTTTCCGCTTCTTCTCTTTATAGGAATAGGCGCAATGATTGACTTTACACCTCTTTTATCAAACCCTAAAATGCTCTTTTTCGGTGCGGCTGCACAGCTTGGAATATTTTTGACATTCAGCCTCTCCGCACTTTTGGGCTTTGATATAAAAGATGCCGCTTCAATCGCAATAATCGGCGCAGCAGACGGCCCGACCTCAATTTTCGTCGCAAACTTCTTTAAGTCAAATTACATAGGCGCAATTGTTGTTGCGGCATACTCTTATATGGCACTCGTTCCAATTGTTCAGCCGCCCGTAATACGTATGCTTACAACGAAAAAGGAACGTTTAATCCGAATGGATTACAATCAAAAAGAAGTGTCAAAGCTTGCTAAAATCCTCTTTCCTATCGTTTTAACGATTTTAGCAGGTATTGCCGCACCAAAAAGCGTGGCTCTCGTCGGCTTTTTGATGTTTGGAAATTTAGTGCGTGAGTGCGGTGTTTTAAACTCGCTTTCACAGACTGCACAAAAAGAGCTTGCAAACCTTGTAACTCTGCTTTTAGGAATTACCGTTGCAACAAAAATGCAGGCTCACCTGTTTTTAACATACGAAACCCTTTTAATTCTTCTTTTGGGATTAGCGGCTTTCATTTTCGACACAGCTGGCGGTGTTATTTTAGCAAAAGTAATAAATCTTTTTACCAAAAACAAAATAAACCCAATGATTGGTGCGGCAGGAATTTCCGCATTTCCAATGTCAGCTCGTGTTGTTCATAAAATGGCGCTCTCAGAAGACCCCGGAAATTATCTTTTAATGCCCGCAGCAAGCGCAAACGTCGCAGGTCAGATTGCATCAGTTCTCGCAGGCGGTCTTATCATAAGCTTGTTAGGTTAGGAGGTTAGAGAAATTATGAATTTTACCGCATTTTTAGCTACACTCCCGATAGTTTTTAAGGGAATGTCTGCAATATTTTTATTTACCGCAGTTATTTACGCCGCTGTACGCCTGATTGGAGGTATAAAAAATTAACCTATCCTCGCTCCAAGGTTAAAATAATGGACTTGTAAGAGCTTTTTTGGCTATGATATACTTATGATGTATATTTGTATACATTTTTAATGAAATAAAATATATATCAGAGATTGGAGCGAAAAAAATGTCAAAAAAAATTGTTTCTTTTTTCCTTGCTTTGGTTATGATTTGTTTGTCATTTCTACCGGGTAATTTCAGCATTTTTGAGATTACTGCAAATGCAAGCCAGGAAAATCTTTTTTCTACGGCTGACACTATAATTACGCAGATTAAAGAGTCAGACGATTTAATTCACGAAACCGACCTTTTAGTTTGGGACGGAAAGACCAAAACCGCACCCAAAGCAGGTGACGGAAGCAAAGAAAATCCTTATGAGATTTCAACTGCTGTGGAGCTTGCGTGGTATGCAAATAAAGTAAATACAGGAAATTCAAGCAGCAATAGTTCTAACAGAAAACTATGTGCTAAACTTGTAAATGACATCGACCTCGGCGGCCATAACTGGTATAGCTTTCGTATAGGTCAAAGCTGGTACTTTGCAGGAACCTTTGACGGTCAGGGACATATAATTTATAACCTTTATTCCGAAACAGACAAAAATGACCAGGGCGGACTTTTCGGTAACGCCGGACTTACCTCGTCACCTGCTCTTATTAAGAACATTAAATTTGTAAATGCGCGTGTAGTTTCAAACTACTCAGGTTCTTCTATGGGTACGGGCAGAACAGGTATCGTTTGCGGTTCACTTTTTTATTCCGGCTCTACAATAGAAAATGTAAGCGTATCGGGTACAATAACATTAGGAGCTCAGGACTGTAACGTAATTGCAGCAGGAAGTATTGCAGGTCACCTTGACAGAGGTACAATAAGAAATTGTTATAGCGACGTTACAATAGACCTCACAAAATCTAAAAATCTACGCACATCTTACGCATATGGTGCAAGCAATTCTTTAAAAGAAGGAACAGGCGGAATTGTAGGCACATGGATGTCCTCCTCCGAAAACGGAAGTTACATAGAAAACTGTACCTTTGCATGAAGGATAGATGCGCCCCAAAGCAGCCGTGTCGGTGGAATTGTAGGCAGTCTTCATTCCGATAATTACTATAATCTGAATAATTGCTCAAACGAAGGCGACATTATCGGCTACCGTCAGGTTGCAGGTATTATCGGTTGGGCGTATAACGGAAGCGGAGCAACTGTTGCGCCCAAAGGAATATATAACACAGGTAACATAACTGCAAAAACTGCTACCAAATCATACGCTTCAGGTCTTGTAAACGGTTTTAAAGGAGATTTGCTCGGAAACTACTCTTATTCTACCGGAAATGTTTCGGTAGATGAAACCATAGACGGTGTAAAACAAGACGATTTTAATGTGACCTGTGCTCTTTTATACACCACAAATCTTGGCTCGGGCGATGCAAACTGGAATAATGTTTCTGCATTATATAACAAAGAATATCAAAAAGCTCTTTTCTCAACAGGTACTGTTCAAACAGAATCTGCTACAAATGTTTTAGGATTTACCGATGAAGACTTTAAAAACGGAACAGCTTGCGCATCCCTTAGCGGCAATTCGAGCGATACTCTTTGGATAAATGTTTCAGGTCTTAACTCCGGTTATCCGATAAGCAAGGCACTAAATGACGCAAAACTTTTCTCTCCCGAAACATACTATCTTGAAAATTCTTCTTTAGATTTTTCAGTAAAAAATGGCGGCTATGTATCCTTTAATATAACCCCCGTAGGAAATGAAGCTACCGTATCACTCGGTCTTGATGAAAGAGTTGTACAAAACAAGAGAAATTACAGTTTTTATCTTACCTCTGTTTCAAACACTCTTTCCGTTCAGGGCAAGGCTTACGTAACAAAAAGCCTTATGGGGCAGACAAGTGCAAGAGATATTTCAGAGCTTACATCTACTCCCATAAAGGTATCTTTTCCTGACAACAAGCCTCGTTCTGTTATGATTGGACTTTATAAGGACAAAGTTCTCAAGGAATTTAAGTATTTTAGTGAGGTTGCGCCTGTTGTTTTAGACGGCAAAAGCACAGTTTCTGCTATAATCAACTTAACAGACGTTGATATAACAGATTGCACCTTAAAGGCATATTTATGGGAGCCTGATTCAGCACTTCCCGTAAGAGAGGTTGCAATTTTAGGAAGAAACGATGCTTCTCCTGCCACAACCGAGGAAAAAGAGCTTGCAATCAGCGAGGTTGCAAAAAGCTATTTCCTAAGAGGAAGCTCTGTACAGTTTGACAGCGAAGCCCTTAATACGAGCGGACTTTCATTTGCTGAAAAAGGCGCAAAAACGCCCGAAGACTATACAAATCAGGCAATCGGCTATACAGATAACACGGCTTTTTGCTACGATGTTTATAAAGAGGCTTTAGGTGTAGCTCTTCCCGACACATTTGAAGATATTGTAAATTCAGAATATAAAGTTTTAGAAGAAAGCACACAAGATATTGATGCATCGAAATTAGAAACTTCACTTTCGTGCGGTGACTTAGTAGCTCTTGAAGGCGGCACGGCTAATCATCTTATGGTTTATGCAGGTGACGGTGAATTTGTTCACGCAGTCGGCGAAAGCTATGATTTCGACGCACAAAAAGATTCTTATGAAGATGACGGTGCAATTAAAAAGCTTACTTTGAGCGAGATTTTCAGCCAGAATAGCTCTTTTTATGCGTTAAACTATGATAAAATGTCAGTTATTCGTCCTGCAAAAGCTGAAAATTTAGTTCTGCCTAAAGAAACGGAAAACAGAATTAATAATATGCAGGGCATTATTGCAAAAAAGACGTCCTCGCATAATTTTGCTCTCCCTGTTCAGCCCGGTGAAAAGGTAACCTTTACATTTACACTCGAAAATACAAATGACACCGAAAAAACTGTTTATATTAAAGATACTGTTCCTGCTTACACCACTCTTTTATCAGGCTGTGATGATGCAAACGGACTTAATCTTTCATGGAAAGTAACACTCGGCGCAGGTGAAACAAAAACCGTTTCTTATAGGGTATTGGTAACCTCAGATAAAGAAAAATGCGGAGAATACGTCACCTCTTACAGCACAGTAGGCGGTGTCCCGGTTAATTGTCCGCGCATTTTAATCGGACGAGTACTCAGCGAAACCGACGAAAAGAGAATTTCTACTGCAATGCACGCAATGAGCGACTCTGAGTTTGAAAACTTTACTCTTGCAAAATCCATTTATCTTGTAGGATTAACCAAATCATTTGTTCTTCCGAATACGCCAACTGAAATACTCGACTCTGTCTTCTTAACAGGCAACAGCAGCAGTTCAGGAACCGGCGCAAGCGGCGAAGAGGTTGCTGACAGTGCAACAGACCTTGTAAAAATCACAATTCCGTCTATGTTTGGCGGACGCAAGGTTTCTGAAAACGCAGAAAAAATCTTCGATGTGTCGCGTGCACGCAGAATTGACTCAGAAGATATTATTACAGGAGATATTTTAGTTGCTCAAAACGATTTAAATGACGAAAGCACCGCTAAAATGTATATGTATAACGGAACATATATGTTTGAGCTTGCATTTAAGGGAATGAAAAAATACGAAACCAAGCCCTTACTCGAGGCACTTCCGAGCTTTGACCGTTATTTAATCCTTCGTCCGTCACTTGCTATTTTAAACTTAAACAATTTTGAAGAAGAGGTAGACGAAAACCTCACTCCTGAGCAAGACGCAGTTGTTTCAACCGCTAAAGCCTACCTTTTAAGAGGTAGCCGTATGCAGTATGACGATACAGGCTTTACCCCAACTGTGGAATATCGTTGGCAGAAGAAACTAAAACACCCTGAGGACTACACAAAGGATGAGTGGGGATATTCAAACTGTGCGGCGTTTACATACGATGTTTACTATCATTCTTTAGGCTTCGATATCGTGATGTACACAACGGATATGCTAAAAGCAGATAATCAAAAAATGACTGTTTATTTCTTTGAAAAAACAGGAAATGAAACCGATGCACAAAAGGCAACTGTAAGAAGCGAAATTTTAAACACCTTAAAAGCAGGTGACATTATAGTTGTAAAAAGAGAAAGCGGCTCGGGTCATGCAATGCTTTATGCAGGTAACGGAACGATTATTCACAGCGGCGGCTCAAATTACAATTATAACACATCAACTGAAACATATGAGCCTACTGTAAGATTTAAAAATGTAGAAGATCTCTTCACAGAAAATGATACCTGTAATCCTTTCGGTATTGTAAGTTATTTCGGAATTTTAAGACCTCTTAACAAGTGGACAAACGGAATCCCCGAAAACACACAAAACCGTGTTGCAAATTTGAAGGGAATAAGAGCCGAAAAGATTTCTTCTCACAAGTCATCCGTTACTGTAAATCCGGGTGATGAAATGACGTTTACCTTCTCGGTTTACAATTCAAATGAAACTGCTGTAACACTTGATGTAACAGATACTGTACCTGAAAATGCAACCTATGTTTCAGGCGCAGATAAGGTAGATGAAAATGCACTGTCCTGGAAAGTAAACGTAGCACCTTATGAAACAAAAGAAATTTCATATAAAATCCGTGTAAACGAAGATGCTGAAATTGGAAGCTATGTAAAATGTGATATGGGAAAAGTTGGCGGTGTAGCTGTAAAATGCCCCAATGTATTAATCAAAAAGACCTTAACTTCTTCCCAGCAGCAAACTCTTAAAACGTCAATTGATAAGTTTATAGCTGATTCAACCAGCACGCTTACATATGTTGACCTTGCAAACGCAATCTATAAAGATGCTTTCGGTGTTGAAAATATACTCCCCGATACTGACGCAAGCGGTACTTTTGAACTTACCGATATAGAAACAGGCGTATATACAGCAACAACAAGTCCTGCAAATCTCTTTAAGGTAAATCCTGACGGCGCATATTTTGATTTGATTGCTCCAACTCTTTACGGCGGCAGAAAATTCTATCAGACAAGCGTTGTTCCTACCCGTACAAGACTTGCAAGACCACATCACTTAGTTTGCGGAGATATTCTCCTGGCTAAATCCCTTTCTGCAACATATCTGTATATTTACGACGGAGAAAAATACTACAATCTTTCCTCAAAGCTTGAGTCATCGGCTGCTAAACGAATGGAAAATATTTTAGCATACGGTAACTACTATGTGGTATTAAGACCATCTTTTGTAATGGAATAATAAAAAGTAAAAAGGGTGTCGCATTTTTTGCGACACCCCTTATATTTTACATTAGAGTTTTTACCTTACTATTCCAAATACCATTGTCGCCAAAATCAGCAAAACGCCGATTACAATCGCCCAATCAAGCAGTTTTACAGGCACGTTTACTCCCCTGTACATTCCCCCGCCTGAATTTTTATTTTTTTCATTCATCATTTTCTAACCAGATACTTTCTCATATCAATAGCGCATGCAACGAGTATAATAAGACCCTTAATTACGTACTGAAGGTTTGCATCAATTCCTAAGAATGTAAGACCGACAAATATAATTCTTAAAAGCACAACGCCCATAATTACGCCGCGGATTTTGCCTATGCCACCGACAAAGGAAACGCCGCCTATTACGCACGCAGCAATAGCATCAAGCTCGTAGTTTAAACCTGTTGCTGCACTGTTTGAGCCAATTCTTGCCGCCTCAATAAAACCCGTTAAGCCATACATCACACCTGCTAAGGTAAACACTAAAATAATAGTTCTGCTTACATTTACACCCGAAACATTTGCAGCATCAGGGTTAGAGCCTACTGCAAACATATTTTTGCCAAAGGTTGTCTTATTCCACACAAACCACATAATTACAGTAAGAACAATCGCATACCACACGTAATTCGGTATCGGCGTTGTTCCTATTTTTAAAATACTACCTGCAATAAAGCCTGTGTAGGATGAATCAAGCCCTGAAATTGACTGACCGTTATTTGAGCCGCTCATAAGGTACATTAAAAGCAGTCCATAAACTATAAGCTGAGTTGAAAGGGTTACAATAAACGGATGAAGCTTAAATTTTGCAGTACAAAAGCCGTTAATAAGACCAACCAACGCACCGATTAAAACGGCAATTAAAAGTACAGGAAAAACAGGAAGCGTAGGGATAGATGCAAACATTTTGTTTGCATACCCCGTTGTCTGCAAAAGGGATGCGCTCACACACGCAACAAGACCCACAATTCTACCTGCTGAAAGGTCGGTACCTGTTAAAATAATACACCCTGCAATACCAAGCGCAATAGGTAGGTTTGCCGCAGACAGTGATATAATATTTATAATTGACGGCACCGACAAAAACATCGGGCTGATTATTTCAATTGCAACAATTGCAACAAAAAGGAAAATATAAAGAGAGTTATTTATAAAAAACTCCTTGCGCATTGCCGCTTTGTCCCTTTTATCAAGCTTTTTATAATCTGATAATTTTCTGTTAAAACTATTTCTCGTCATAACTCTACTCCTCTACACATATTTTGCAGCCAGTGCCATTATTTCTTCCTGTGTTGCAGTTTTTGCATCAAGCTCGCCTGCTTTTTTTCCGCCCGACATTACAAGTATGCGGTCACACACGCCAAGCAGCTCCGGCATCTCGCTCGACACCATTATAACCGTTTTTCCTCGGGTTGCTAAATCTAAAATAAGCTGATATATTTCATATTTTGCGCCGACATCAATACCACGTGTAGGCTCATCAAGCATCAGCACCTCAGGCTCGGTTAGAAGCCACCTGCCAAGTATAACCTTTTGCTGATTTCCGCCCGAAAGCGTTCTAATCTGCGTTTTATCCGACGGCGTTTTTATGCGCATAGCGCCTATTGACCATTTTGTGTCCTCTCTCATCTTTTTATCAGAAAGAAAAGCACCTAAAAATTTATATTTTTTAAGACTTGATATTACGGTGTTGCTTAAAATGTCAAGTATTCCAAAAATTCCCGTTGAGCGCCTTTCCTCTGTTAAAAGAGCAAATCCGTTTTTTATCGCCTCTTGCGGATTTTTGTTTTTTACCAATCTGCCGTCTAACTTTATATCGCCGTTTTTGCGTTCTGCCAGACCAAAAATCGTTTCAATTAATTCCGTTCTGCCTGCACCTGCTAAACCTGCCACACCTAAAATTTCGCCTTTTTTAGCGGTAAAGGTCACGTCTGTAACATGTGAATACATTCCACTTAATTCCTTTACCTCCAAAACAACCTCGCCGGGCGAATTTGTTTTCTCAGGAAAGCGGTTTGTAAGCTCACGCCCAACCATAAGCTTAATAATCTTATCCATAGTGAGATTTTCAGCTTTTTCGGTTACAACGTGCGTTCCGTCACGCATAACTGTAACATCATCGGAAATTTTTAAAATTTCCTCCATTTTATGCGAAATATAAATAATTCCGCATCCACGCTTTTTTAAAACATCAATTATCCTGAAAAGGTGCTCTACCTCACGGTCATTAAGCGACGAGGTAGGCTCGTCAAAAACAATTACTTTTGAATTGTACGAAACCGCCTTTGCAATTTCCACCATTTGCCTTTCTGCAACAGGCATTGTACTCATAATCCTTTTCGGGTCGGTGTTTATTCCCAAATCATCAAAAATTTCCTTTGTCATATCATACATCTTTTTTTCCGATGTAACAAATTTAAAATTTGTAGGATATCTTCCAAGCCAGATGTTATCCATAACACTTCTTTTAAGCGCCTGATTAAGCTCCTGATGCACCATCGCAACGCCGTGTTCTAACGCTTCCTTTGAGTTTTTGAAGTGAATTTTTTCACCCTCTAAAAAAATATCACCACGGTCTTTAGAATATATCCCAAAAAGGCATTTCATCAAAGTGGATTTACCTGCGCCGTTTTCGCCCATAAGAGCGTGAACTGTTCCACGCCTTACTTTAAGCGAAACGTTATCTAAGGCTTTAACCCCGGGAAATTCCTTACAAATTCCCTTCATTTCGAGGAGTGTACTGTCTTCCATATTCACTGCCTCCTAAATAGTTTACTTATCGCCAAGGAATTTATCATAAGCGATTCTAATTTTTTTAACATCCTTATCAATAGTAAGGTCATCTGTTTCTTTGAGCAAGTCGCTGTCATCTAAACCGTTTCTTACAATCCTTGCAATTGCATCTGCCATACCCTCTGCGTCTTGTTTTATCGTTCCTGTCATTTTTTTGTTATTTATAAGCTCTTTTGCGGCATCTGTTGCATCAACGCCAAATACAGGAATTGATTTTCCGTCGCCGCCAAGGTTGTAGCCGGCACTGCCGAGCGCAGAAATTGCCCCCTCTGCCATACCGTCATTATTGCATATAACAAGCTCTATCATATTGTTATTGCTTTCAGAATAAGACGTAAGCGCAGTTGTGATATATTCGTTTGCAGCTGCAGCCGACCATTGTCCGTTTTTATCCACCAAATATTTATTCGGGTTATTGGCATCATAAAACATAAGCGGTTCTTTTCCGTTTTCGGTTAAAATTTTATTTGCATCTTCAACTGCGTACTGAGTTCTGTATATCGCCTCGTTATTGCCCTCTTCACCCTTAAATAAAACATATGAAATCTTTCCGTCACCGTTTAAATCGACAGTATCATAATTTTCTACTAAATATTCACCTATCATTTCGCCCTGAAGATGTCCTGCTTCTGCTGCATCTGTTCCTACAAACACGCATTTGTCATAGCTGTTTACAACACCATCCGAAACCTCTCGGTTAAAGAAAATAACAGGGATACCTGCGTTTTTAGCTAAAGACACGATGCCGTTTGCCGCATCATCTGAGCCTGTGTTTACGATATTTACAACAACCGCCTTTGCTCCCTTTGTAATCGCAGTCTGCACCTGCTCGGTCTGCGTTGTCTGATTTCCGTTTCCGTCATAATCCTGATAGCTGATGTTAGCTTCTTTAAGCCTCGCACCAAGCGCACTTCTTACGCCTGAGATATATGTGTCTGAATACGTGTAATAAAAAACGTGAACGTCGGCTGCCTGTGTGTTTCCTCCGCCCATTCCCCCGCAACCGCTGAAAATAAACGCTGCACAAACAGTAAAAATCGCTAAACTTAAAAATATTTTTTTATTCATTTTAATTTTCCTTTCTGAGCATTTAGTCTTTTTTCTTGACTTTGATAACTATATTCTATTTATGCCCTGAAAAAATTTTTTTATAACAATATTTTCATAAGTTTTTAGCAAAATTAGTGTTCTTAATTTCTAATAAAAAAATAAGAAGAAATTCATATTGAATATCTTCTTATTTTTTTATTTTTGTTTTTTTATTTTTCAATTATTACAACATATCCATACCTGCAAATTTCTTCAATTTGCACTTTTCTTTCGCTATTATCCTCAAGGCTTTGGTATTCGTCAGTCAAATTTTCATTTGTATAGTAAGCATCGCAATCGGGAACTGCAAAAATTTTATCAGCTAAAACGTAAAATTCATCAAGCGGTATTTTGTATTCCCCATTTTGCTCTGTAAAGCCTTCAAGTAGCTCCATAATGCTTACATCGCCCTCAGGAATTTTAACATTTAAAATTGTTTTATTAAACGCAGGCGCCATTTTAAAGCTTCTCGCCCCACCTGAGCTTGCGCCGCCTCCGCCACCGCCTGAAACAGGCTTTTCTTCTACCGCCGTATCCAGTGCCTCTTGCGTAGTATTTGCTTTATCACCCAAATCAAGTGCCACCATTTCTTCAGTTTCCGCCGCTACAAGCACGCCGTTTTCTTCAACAACCGCATCATTTGCCGAAAAGCTATCAGTTAAAGCCTTGCTTTCGTTTTCGGGCTCTTTTGTCGCACTTTTTTCTGTCTGCGCACTTTTTACAGGCGTTTTTGGGACTTTTGCCTCTGTCTTTTGAGTTGGTTTCGTCTGTTCTTTTTCTAAATGTGGCACATTTTCTTCTTTTTTTTCATTTATAACCTCATTATTTTCAACTGCCGTATCAATAGGCTTTTGAATATTTTCAGTTACATTTCTTTCAGGGTCAACAAGTGCCGAATTATCAAGCTTATAAAATTCGCTGTTTAAAGCCGTAACGCAAACCGCAATAACCGCAGCCGAAACCGCTGCTACACGAAATGCCATAAACGCCTTTTTTACATCTATTGTTTTTACTTGTTTTGCGGTTTTAAGCTTTTCTTTTACTTTAGCGTGAAAATCCTCTGACGGCTCAATTTCAGGAAGACACGCCGTTTCCTTTAAAACACTTTCTAAAAATTTAAGCTCTTCTTTGCATTTTTCGCAAGTTTTCAAGTGCTCTTTTACTGCATTTTCCTCACTTTTTTCAAGCTCGCCCTCAATATACAGAGGCAAAAGCTCTAAAATTTCCTGACAATCCATATTCACTTTTACCTCCAATCATTTTATAATATATTTGACGTAATTACTGCAAGAAAAGTTCCCTGTTTTTTTCGAGAATTTTCTTTAAAGAAAGCCGCCCTCGTGAAATTCTTGATTTTACTGTGCCAAGGCTCAGCCCTGTGGTTTTTGCTATATCTTCATAGCTGATATTTTGGACATCTCGCATAACAACCACTAAGCGATACTCATCTTTAAGCTCTCCTATTGCGTTTTGCAGTACCTTTTGCAGTTCATTTTTTCTCGCCTCTTCAAAAGGCTCGTCTTTTTCGCTTGAAAGCGGCAATTCGTACTCCCCGTCTTCACTTTCAGTATAAAGACTTATGGTTTTATCGCTGTTTCGCCGTTTTCGCTTTCTAAGCTCATCCATAGCGACGTTTGAAGCTATCTTATAAAGCCACGTTTTAAATGAAGATTTTCCGTCAAAGCCCGAAATCGCACGATAGGCTTTAACAAAAACCTCCTGAGCCGCATCTTCTGCGTCTTCTGTATTTCCAAGCATTCGGTAGGTAAAGCTGATTATCTTTTTTTCATAAGCCAAAATCAGCTCAGAAAAGGCGTCTGCATCGCCTTTTTTGCTTTTTTCTATTAAATTCTGCTCATTTTCCACAGCCTTACCTCCTTTTCTTATTTTTCTAACATTTAAAAAAGCTTATACGGTGTAAAATTCATAAAATCACACGAAACAAGCTTATAAAAAATGCCGTCAATTTCGCCTTCTACGGCAGTTTTATGTGAAATTCCGTGAAGATGACCGTAAATACAGGTCGAAATTCCGTATTCTTTCATAATTTGCGTAAATTCGCTATCCGTTCCCGGCGGATAATGCAGAAGTGCAACAATTTTTTCGCATTTTTCTTTTTTTGCAAATGACGCAGACAGTTCAAACCTTGAAAGCTCACGGTTATAGATTTTGCTTTCTTCCTCCGAAAGCGTATTAACATTTGACGTAGTAACAGGATAACCCCTGCTTCCGCAAAACGCAACGTTTTCTGCGCTGTATGCATTATTGTGCATAAATTTAATTGTAGAAAAATCATTTTCAGTTGCAAAATTATTTAGCTTACTCACAGTTTCCCACCAGTAATCGTGGTTGCCCTTGGAAATGATTTTTGTTCCGGGAAGAGAGTTTAAAAAGTTAAAATCACGATATGCATTTTTAATATACATCGCCCAGGAAATATCGCCCGGAATAAGCACAGTATCGCTTTCTTTTACTGTATTTTCCCAGTTTTCTTTTATTCGCTCCATATAGTTATCCCAGCTTCCGCCAAAAACCTCCATCGGCTTGTCCTCACTGAGCGCAAGATGCAGGTCAGAAATTGCGAAAATCGCCACATTATCACCTCCACACATAAACATTTTACACTATTTTTGCATCTTTAGCAACAAAAATGTGATAAATTAATATTCTATTAAGAAGTTTTTATTTAAATTGGAATTTAGCGTCCTAAATGTTTGGTCGCAAACGTAGGGGGCATTCACGAATGCCCCGCGGGCGAATCGTGATTCGCCCCTACGATGTAAATGCTGATTTTTCGATGCTATTGTAGAGAACGGGCTTGCTCGTTCCGCTTGTATATTCTTTCGGTGCGTACCCGATGGGGCAGCCCCTCGAAAATCGCCGCACCCTACAACATAACCACACAATAGTAACATAAATTGGAATTTAATGCACTAACGTTTGGTTGTGTTTTCGCCTCCCTTGTGTAAAGGGAGGTGGGTTTTGCGGAGCAAAACTCGGAGGGATTGTCATTAGAAATGCGATTGTTATAACAAAAACAATCCCTCAGTCACCTTAC
>JAGBHP010000004.1 GCA_017935435.1 Clostridia bacterium
AGTCGGCTTTAGGAGAGGGCACAAAAATTACAATGACAAAGAGAGTTGCCAATGGATAATCTTGAACTTATTCGGAGAGGAAAGCAGGGCGACGAGGAGGCGAAAAATCTCCTTGTGGAGAACAACACGGGACTTATATGGAGTATTGCAAGGCGTTTCTTCGGCAGAGGCTATGAGCCCGAGGACCTGTTCCAGACAGGCGCTCTGGGGCTTGTAAAAGCCATTTATAAGTTTGACGAGAGCTTTGGCGTACAATTTTCTACATACGCTGTGCCCCTGATTATGGGGGAAATAAAGCGTTTTATTCGTGACGACGGAATTATTAAGGTCAGCCGAAGTGTAAAGGAACTTGCCATACGGGCGGCGGCTGTATCGGAGGCAATTACAAAGGAAACAGGGGAAGAACCCTCGGTTAAGGTCATTGCAGAAAGGCTTGGGGTTAGCCCTGAAGAACTGGCGGTGGCTCTTGATGCAGGAGCAAGGCCTGAATCTCTGAACGCTGTAACTGACGACGGAAACAGCGAGGGCAAGGCTTTAATGGATAAACTTGAATGCCCTGAAAATTATGAGAAAAATATTATTGACAGACTTGTGATAGAGGGAGCACTTAAGGAGTTTTCCCAGAGGGAACAAAAAATTATAATATTAAGGTATTTCAAACAAAAAACTCAAAGCCAGATTGCCCAAAGTCTTGGCATTTCACAGGTACAGGTTTCCCGCCTTGAGAAGAAAATATTAAAGGAGCTGAAAGAAAAAATTTGCGGATAAGAAAAAGCACTTGTTTAATAACAAGTGCTTTTTTGCGAAAGCTAATAGCTTATGCTATTATTTTCTGCCACCTACTGCCTCGTATAGCCATCCGTTGACGAGCCTCCAATGACGCTTACTCTCCTCAGGGGTACTTGCTCTAATAATGCCGATATATTTAACCAGGGCATATTCGTATTCGTTGACTATACCGGTGTAGAAGTCGTCGCAATTTACAATTTTCTTAAAATAAAAGGATGAAGGTGCTATTTCTTTTTTAACGTTTTGTTCGTATGATTGTTCATAACGTTCTACCGTGTCATCCTTGCAGTAAGTTGGAATGGCTATATAAATAGCTCCATCTTCTAGGATGAATTTAGGTAAAATATTATCACAAACAAGCAAACAAGAAGCCCCATGAACACTTAAAAATTCTGTTAGAGTATTGTAAGAGCACCTTCCTTTTTCAATCGTCTCTTCGTATTTAACTCTAATCAGCTTTTCGTCAAAGATTTCCTGAGCTGTCTTTTTTCCCTTTGACATTTGTTCGTATCGCATTTGTTTTTCCTTGTTTACCTGTTCTAGTGCTTTTTCTGTTTTAAGTGCCTGTGTTTCTTCTAGTTTTTTACAAACCAAATAAATAATGAGAATAGGTAAAACAACAAAAATTAAAAGTCCTAGCATCTAATTTTCCTCCTTTCGATATGGCGTAGAGGATTTTCTTTACAAATATTTATATTCAAACTGTTTAATTAGATATTGGACATCCTCGTCGCCAAGGCCATATCTCGAAATCATCTCCGCCTGAACATTTCTTAAAATATCCTTTGCTCTGTCCTTATCGCTCATGCTATTTGCGGTTTTAATGACAGAAAGATACTGATTATAACTTTTTGCGTCCATTTTTTACCCTCCAATCTTCCAAAACGGAATTTTATTATATTATAATTCTAAAATGGAATTATGTCAAGAGAAATTTATAATATAATGAAGAAAAATATTCTAAAAAGGAATTTTGAATATGAAAACAAGGAAACAAATATACGGAGATAAAAATCTTGTGGGGAAAAATATCGAGCTTCTTCGCAAGGAAAGAGGAATAAAACAGAAGGATTTTATTGCGCAGATACAGCTTTTTGGCTGTGATATGAATCCCACAAGCTATTCAAAGCTTGAGGGACAAATCAGGAGCGCTACAGATAAAGAAATATATGTGATTTCCAAAATTCTTGGAGTAAAAATGGAAGAGTTATTTGAGGAAAAATAAAAGCACTTGCTATCAAGCAAGTGCTTTTTTGGCTGCCGGAATAGGATTCGAACCCATACAAACAGAGTCAGAGTCTGCGGTGCTACCTTTACAC
>JAGBHP010000057.1 GCA_017935435.1 Clostridia bacterium
GACGGAACAATTTATCTTGACGATGATTTGTTTGACGGAACGCTTGAGTTTTTAGAACACGTTAAAAAAATCGGCGGAAGATATATGTTTTTAACAAATAATTCCTCAAAAAGCGTGGATAAATACATAGAAAAGCTGGATAGGCTTGGAATCAGCGCAAAAGAAGAGAATTTTTTGACGTCAACAAATGCGACGATTGCCTACCTTAACACAAAATCATATAAAAAAATATATGCTTTCGGCACTAAATCGTTTGCAGAGCAACTGAAAAGTGCAGGCTTTAATATCACAACAGAGCTTTCTTCGGATATTGATTGCCTGTGTCTTGGTAACGATACCGAGCTTACCTTTAAAAAGCTTGATGATGCGTGCATTTTGTTAAACCAAGGGGTAGATTTTATCGCAACAAATCCCGACTGGGTTTGTCCCACATCGTATGGCTATGTTCCCGATTGCGGTTCGTTTGCCGAAATGCTTACGAGAGCTACGGGCAGGAAACCGAAATTTATAGGTAAGCCTGAGCCTGATATGGCACTTTCTGCAATAGAAATAAGTGGATTTTCAAAGGAAGAGGCAGTTTTAATCGGTGACAGACTCTATACCGATATTGCCTGCGGAGTTAATGCAAAAATAAGCACAATTTTTGTGCTAAGTGGCGAGGGCACAATGGAAGACGTAGAAAAAAGCGAAACAAAGCCTGAGTTTATCAGGAAAAATATTAGAGAAATTTACGAAGAAATATCTAATTAAACTTTTTTAGTCTTTATATTTAGATAAAACCGAAAAAAGCAGGGGAATTGCAACGAGTTGTAAAATAATTCCGGGAAGTGCCTCAACAAAGGCGCCTGAAATAAACATATTAAGCGTAAAACCCTTTGCGCCGTAGCCTAAAAGTGCAACTTGGGCTATTCCCCAAATAAATCTTCCCGCAAGCATAGCGCAAATAAGGCTTATGTAAAGCGTAAAAATGTTTTTCTTTTTCATTTTTGAATATAAAAAACCGCAAATAAAGCCGTAAGTTGAAAGCTCAAAAGCCATTGCAAAAGCGTTGGGAAACATTACGGGCATAGAAAACAAAACGGAGCGAAGAACAGGCAGAATAAAACCTACCAACATTCCGTAAAAAGGTCCGCAGATAAGACTGCATAAAATTACGGGGATGTGCATAGGCAAAAGCATTTTGCCGAATGTGCGGATTTGACCTGTAAAAAACGGCAGAATTATACCTAATGAAATAAAAACCGCACATAAAATTATAGTTTTGAGCTTTTTGTTGTTCATATAAAATTTACCTTTCGTTTAGTGAATACATTTTAACATAAAAAACATAAAAAATCAATCTTTGCGTTTAATTTACAATTTTTTACATTTTTGCAAAAAATAATTGACGCATAAACGAAAATATGTTAGAATATATAAGAATAATTTTTTGTTGGTATTCTTGGCGGAGGTGAATTGATGAAAGCGACAGGTATTGTAAGAAGAGTGGATGAACTCGGACGAGTTGTAATTCCGAAGGAAATAAGAAATACGTTTGATATTTCGGAAAAAGACGCTCTTGAAATTTTTGTTGACGGCGATGCAATAGTTTTAAAAAAATACGAGCCTGCCTGTGTATTTTGCGGAAATGCAAAAGATGTAATCATTTTTAAAGGCAGAAATGTTTGTGCAAATTGCGTTAATGAACTTAAAAAATAAGCTAACAATACAAATTTAAGCCTTCTTTTTGGAGGCTTTGTTTTTTGAGAAACAGCAGAAGGGAAGAAAACTAAATTCATGGGAAAATTCGAGAATAATTTATCTAAAGGAAGTGTGCCGAAAAAGCTTATAATGTTTTCGTTGCCGTTTTTAATTTCAAACATTATCCAGACGCTTTACAGCGTTGCGGATATGGTCATAGTCGGTCAGTTTGCGGGAACGCTTTCAATGTCGGGCGTAAACATAGGCTCGCAGGTTACATTTTTAATAACAAATCTTGTTTTGGGCTTGTCGGTGGGCGCTACGGTTTTAATCGGTCAATATATGGGCGCAGATGACAGAAAAGCTCTTAAAGAAACAATAGGAACGCTTTTTACAACTCTGTTTATTTTAGCAATTGTGCTTACGGCTTTGGTGCATTTCTTAAAAGTACCTCTCCTTAAACTTATAAAAACACCCGAGGATTCTTTTTCGGAGGCTTTTAACTACGTTTTTATAACAAACCTTGGCACAATTTTTATTTTTGGTTATAATGCGCTTTCTGCGGTTATGCGCGGTATGGGCGACAGCCGAAATCCGCTTATTTTTGTTGCGATTGCGTGCGTGCTAAATATTGTCTTAGATGTTGTGCTTGTGGCAGGCTTTAATATGGGCGCAACGGGTGCTGCGATTGCTACGGTTTTTTCTCAGGCTGTAAGTATGATTTTATGTATGACTTACCTCGGAAGAAACAACTTTATTTTTGATTTTAAGCTTTCGTCTTTTAAAATAAACAAAAAGCGTTTAAAGCTTTTACTTAAAATAGGTGTTCCAACCTCAATTCAGAATGTTGCAACAAGTGCATCGTTTTTGTTTTTAACGGCTCTGGTAAATACTACGGGCGGTGCGATAGCGTCAGCCGCAGTCGGTGCAGTTGGTAAGCTAAACGGCTTTGCTATTCTTCCTGCCGTTGCGATGAGTTCATCGGTTTCTGCAATGAGTGCGCAAAACTTAGGCGCAGGGGAAGAAAAAAGAGCCTCGCAGACAATGTTTTATGGCATGGCAATAGGCGGAACTATCAGTATACTTGCGTTTATTTTTATAAGGCTTTTCCCTGAGCTTTGTATGAGTGCTTTTGGAAATGACGCCGAAATGATTAAAAACGGAGTGGTTTATCTTAAAGCGTTTTCCTTTGATTACGTAATTGTTCCGTGGCTTTTCTGCTTAAACGGTCTTTTTATCGGAGCAGGACATACCACGTTTTCACTTATTAACAATGCGATGTCATCTATATTAATAAGAATCCCTGCGGCATACGTTTTTGGTGTGTCGTTAGGCGGAGGCTTGTTTGGTGTGGGATTAGGCGCACCTTGTGCATCGTTTGCAGCACTTTTGGTTGCAATTTGGTTCTACCTTTCAGGTAAGTGGAAGAAAATGACGATTATAGATGTCAGAAAACAAGGATAATAATAAGAGCTGTGATGAAATTTCATCACAGCTCTTATTTTAGATTTGGTTTTAATTATTCAGCAGCGGGAGCTGAAACAGGACATACACCTGCACATGCGCCACACTCGATGCAAGAATCTGCATCAATTACATACTTACCGTCGCCGGCAGAAATACAAGAAACGGGACATTCAGCTTCGCAAGCGCCGCAGCTGATGCACTCGTCAGAAATTACATAAGCCATTATCTACACCTCCTTAGAGAATTTCTTCTTTATTGTAACACATTTTTTTGCAAAAGGAAATACCTTTTGACAAAAAAACTGATTTTTTTAACAAAAACGTTACTTTTCACTAAAAGGAAGGTATCAAAAGCTTCATTCCTGCACAGATTTTGTCGGATTCTGTTATATTATTTGCGCTGATTATCTTTTCGGGCGTTGTTTTGTAGCGTTTTGCAATATCCCAAATTGTGTCACCTGATTGCACAAAATAAATTACAAGCATAGGTAAAGATGAGTTTTCTTCGCATTTTGTAATATTGCAGTCAGATACAATGCTAAAAGAAACAGGTAAAAGCGCAAGAATGTCGATATTTACAACGGCAAAAAGCTCGGCTTCTCCGCCTGAGATGTTATAGTTTTTTGACGCAAGGGAAGTAAAACAGTAAACTGTGCTTTTTTCGTTTAATCCGGAAATTGCCTGTGAGTGCTCAAATGGAATCTCAAGCGTTTCAAAAATCAAAGCGTCATCATCATTTTTTAAAGCTGCACTTCCTGCAAGTAAGCCTTTTATGGTAACGTTGCCGTTTGCGATAACCTGCTCTGTGACAACAGGCTTTAGTGTGCAGGAAAGAACCTCGCATATATTTTTTTCGTCGCACAAGATTTTTTCTCTTATGTTGAGCTTTATATTTTCGTCGCATAAAAGCTCGTTTGATGAAACCTCTTTTAATGAAAGCTCGCTGTTTTTGCCTCCTGCAAAACAATCCACAACGGGAGAACAAGTGATTTCTTTGTATGCTAAAATATTTACGTCAACTAACGCCTCTAAACTGATTATCCTCGGGTTGTCATTAATATCGCTTTTTATGTTTGCATAGTAATCACGAATGGCAACGGTCGGCTTTATATGAGTGTTTTCGTCGGAATCGTTAACTTCAAAAACATCACTGAAAGGAATTTCGGAGTGTATATTTTCTACCTCTTCGTCGCTGTCTGATGAAAGGTATAAAATGTTTACTAAAGTGCTTCCTTTTACTAAAACCTTGTCGTTTAAAGCCTTGTATTCGGTTATTTTTGGCTCTAAGCAAACTTTTAGAATTTCGCCTATGTCAGCTTTTGACTGTGGAATTTCTATATTTTCGCTTACGATTATTTCGTTTTTGGAATTATCAGTTATGCTTACAAGGCTAAAATTTTGCTTTTTCGTTTCAAGGATTTTTGCATCATTCGGGTTATCTATGTATTCAAAACTGCTTTCGCTGTATGAAAGTGCGTCAATTCCAACATAGATTTTTAAATTAAGCTTTCTGCTGTTTATGAGCGAAAAGTCAATATGACGGACTGTGCCTGAAGCTGACGCTTTAATGCCCTCGTTTTTTATAAGAGGCAGATTTTCGCTGAATTCAAAGCGTGTATTAATTGCGTTTGGGGAGGCGTTTTCTCCTTCGGGCAGATATAATACATTTACAAAAACAACACCGCTTATCTTTAAAAGATTTCCCATAACCTCGCATTTTTTAATTGAAGCGTCTGCGTCTGCTGACACAATTTTGCTTGCATCGGGCTTTATATCGGGCACAATGACATCGCCCTCTATTAAAAACGCAGAGTCAAGGGGCGGAAGCATTTCACCTGTTATTACCGTGACCTTTTTTAATTCTGTATCCATTATATGTAACCTCCTTAAAATCCTGTTTTTGCTACATTATATTTTCGTTCTTTAAAACATATGACAGTTTTTTTAAAATTATACATCCAAATCAAAAAGTCCCAGATTTTGCATTTGTCTTCTGTGGACATCGCTGTTTTCCATTGTATAAATTCGGGTGGTATTTACACTTGAATGTCCTAAAATATCTGCAAGGCGCACAACATCTTTTTGAGATGCGTAAAAAGTTCTTGCAAAAAGATGCCTTAAATTGTGAGGGTACACTTTTTCCGCGGGAATACCTGATTTTTTGCAAAGATTTTTCATTTGAACCCATATATTTGTGCGGTCTAAAGGTCTTCCGTTATATGTAACAAACACAGGTCCGTCTTTAATGCCTTTTTCAGAGGCATATTTTTTCAGAATTGTACAAAGCTTTAAGGGAATAAGAATTTCTCTTGTTTTTCCCTTGGAGCGTATAATTGATTTTCCGATGTTTAGCGCATCTGTGGTGATAAATTTTAGCTCTGATACTCTTATTCCGCAGGCGCATATGGTTTGAAGTAAATAATAAAGCCTTGGGTTTGGTAAATTTCGTGCAGTTTCGAGAAGCTTTTGGTAGTCTTTTTTTGTAAGCTCTTTGGATTTATCTATGTATAGTGGCTTTTGTATTTTTAAAGACTTCACCTTCAATTCGTGCCAAGCTTTGTAAGTGAAGAAATTGTTAATAGATGACAGCATAGAGTTTACACTTGCAGGAGCATATTTTAAAGAAATTTCCTGCTTGTATGAAAGTACAAGCTCTTTAGTGATGTTTTTGCCATTAGACCATTTGCTGAAAACAGTAAGGTCACGTATGTACTTTTCTGTTGTTGCCTCTGATTTTTCTTCGCAAAGTAAATACTCTTTAAATTGCATAATTTCTTTGTTTGTAATTTTTTTCATGGTAAATCATCTCCTTTATGATATTGTAACACCGAAAGCAAATTAAAAAAGTATGGATTTTTCTTAAATCCATACTTTTTTAATTATATATTTCTTGCGCTGACTAAGGTCTGCTCGTTTACAGGCTCTGCGGCGATAATCGTTTTTTCTTCGAAAATATTATTAAATACACCTCTGAAAAGCTCTGAAATGTTTTCTACTGGGATTACTTCAATGCCGTCAGGGAAGAAATCCGCCCCAAAATTATCCTTAGGGATAAAAACACGTTTTGCACCTGCTCTTTTTGCCGCACCAATTTTTTCGCAGATACCGCCTACGGGCTTTATCTTGCCGTGGATAGATATTTCGCCTGTCATAGCTAAGCGATTATCTACGCCTTTTTGCATAATGGCAGAATATACGGCGGTGATTATTGCGCACCCTGCAGAGGGTCCGTCAACGGGCATACCGCCCGGAAAATTTACGTGAATATCATATTTTTTTGTGTCAATTCCAAAATGCTTTTCAAGCACAGTTATCATATTTGATACAGAAGCTTTAGCCGAGCTTGTCTTAATAAGCTTTTCGCCTCGTGCATTTATTTCCTCGGTTTCCACAATGCCTGTAACTGTAAGTGTACCCTTTGATTTTGCTTCTTTTACCTCTGCTTCAACGTCTAAAATGCAACCCTCGTTTGCGCCTGTTACCGCAAGTCCGTTTACAAGACCGATTTCAAGCTTGTCGGATACCTTTTTTTCATATCGGGGGATGAAATGACCAAATTCTGCAACCCATTCAATATCCGATGCCTTTATTTGGCGTCTGTAATTATCTAAAAGGGCAGAACTGCCTGCTATTTGTACTAAATTTACTGCGTCACGTCCGTTTTGAGCAAACTTGCCAACTAATCTAAGAGCATCAGGCTCTAACGTAAAACCGCCTTTTTTTGCGGCAGAGGAAGCAATTTGCGAAACCTCTTCCGAATTTAAACCACGGAAGAAGATTTCAACGCATCTTGAACGCACCGCAGGCGGAATTTCCTCGGGACTTCTTGTTGTAGCGCCGACTAAGCGGAAATCAGCAGGCAGTCCCTTTTGAAAAATTTCGTGAATATAGGCAGGGATGTCTTTGTTACCTGAAGAATAGTAAGCACTTTCTAAAAATACCTTTCTGTCCTCTAACACCTTTAAGAGCTTGTTCATCTGAATGGGGTGAAGCTCGCCGATTTCATCAATAAAAAGTATTCCGCCGTGTGCTTTTGTAACTGCTCCCGGCTTTGGCTGAGGTATTCCTGCGGGGCCGTATGCGCCTGCTCCCTGATAAATCGGGTCGTGAACTGAGCCGATTAAGGGGTCAGCGATTGCACGCTCATCAAAACGGATGGTTGTTGCATCCATTTCTATGAATTTTGCAAAGGGGCGAAAAGGGGAGCACTCAGTTTTTATGGCTTCCTCTAAGACAACACGTGCGGCGGCGGTTTTTCCCACTCCCGGAGGGCCGTATATTAAAACGTGTTGTGGATTTGGCCCGCAAAGTGCCGCACGAAGAGCCTTTATGCCGTCTTGCTGACCTATAATTTCTGACAATTTATCAGGACGTGTTTTTTCAGCAAGCGGCTCTGTAAGCCGTATTTCTTTTAGCCTGTGAAGCTTTTCAAGCTCACGGGTGCTGTCTATATGCCGACCTGTTTTTTCGCTTTTTTGTGATTTTAGCATATTAAAAAAGTAAATGCCCATAACAAGTGTGAAAAATAACTGCAAAATTAAAAGTACCTTACCTAACATAATACTGCCTCCGTTTTTGTATTCAAATGTATTATTTGCAAAAATATGATGATTATCCCATAAAAGAAAAAAAGTTGGCATACGTGAAAAAAATATATCATTTTTGTTGATTTTATAAAAATTTTTTGCTATAATTGACACGGAAGAATTTTATTTCATAAAATTCTTGGGAGCGAACGCTCCCTTGTGCTCTTGCGAGCACCGTGTCAATTGACGGCGTCACATTAGCGACACCCGAAATCTATGATTTCGTCGGTGGAGCTTATCCATGCGACGTATGGAGTCGGAAAAATGCCCTTGCAAGCAAGCATTTTTGCTCCTGGTAAAATTATTTTGCGGCATCTATATAGTTGTAATTAGATGAATTTTATTTCATGAAATGCGAAAGGTATGGTTTTATGCTCTTAGCGATAGATATTGGTAATACGAATATTGTTTTAGGGTGCTTTAAAGATGATGAGCTTAAATTTGTTGTAAGAATTTCAACAAATCCGTCAAAAACAGAGGATGAGTATGCAAGTAAAATCAGAAGCATACTTTCAATTCACGAGGCAACTCCCGAAATAATTACGGGCGCAATTATATCTTCTGTTGTGCCTCCTTTAAATCCAATTATAAAAAAAGCGGTAAAGCTTGTGTACGGCATATCACCTGTTATGGTGGAACCGGGCATAAAAACCGGAATTAACCTTTTGTGTGATAATCCTTCATCGGTTGGCTCGGACCTTATCTGTGCGTGTGTTGCGGCGCATCACTTATATGGAAGTCCATCGCTTGTAATTGATATGGGAACAGCTACAAAAATGCTTTTAATGAATGATAAGGGTGCATTTATCGGCGCATCGATTATTCCAGGCGTACTTATGGGTCTTAAAATGTTATCTTCGGGTACGGCTCAGCTTCCTCAGGTAAATTTAGAAGCTCCGAAATCTGTTTCGGGAAAGAATACGGTTGACTGTATGAAATCAGGCGTTGTTTACGGAAATGCAAGTCTGCTTGACGGAATGATTGACAGATTTTTTGAAGATTACGGAAAAGAAATTCCTGTTTTTGCAACAGGCGGACTGTGTGAAATGATAGTTCCGCATTGTAAACACGAAATTACCATTGATGAAAATATGGTTTTGAAGGGATTAAATATTTTATATAAGAAAAATAAATAGTTTTTGTGTATTGCTCTTTTTAAGAGATAATATAAAAATTTTAATGCGTTGTACCTTTATGGGCGACAGCAAGGAGGAATTTTTTATGGAAAGAACACAGAAAAACAAAATGTCAACACGGGTAATGGTGCTTGGTGCCATACTTACGGCGCTTGTAATCATCCTTCAGATGATGGGTGCGTTTGTAAGATTTGGTCCGTTTTCTATCTCTTTGGTGCTGATACCAATTGTAATCGGTGCAGCAACCTGCGGAGTGGGAATTGGTGCATGGCTCGGCTTTGTGTTTGGCTTGGTTGTGCTTTTAAGCGGCGATGCAGGTGCGTTTTTGGCGGTAAATGCTTTAGGTACTGTTATAACGGTGCTTTTAAAGGGTACGCTTTGCGGACTTTTGGCAGGCTTTACTTATAAGGCTTTAGCAAAATTTGACGTATACGTTGCAGTTATTGCGGCGGCGATTGTTTGCCCGCTCGTAAATACGGGTGTGTTTTTACTCGGATGTCTTTTATTCTTTATGGAAACAGTCAGCGGTTGGGCAGCACAAGCAGGTCTTGGCGGAAATGTTGCACAGTATATGATTGTGGGCTTAGTTGGCGTAAATTTCTTATTCGAGCTTGGCTCAAATGTAGTTTTAAGTCCTGTTATTGTTGAACTTATTAATATAGGAACAAAGAAAAAATAGAAATAAAAACATAAATTAAAACAAAAAAACCGAGCTTTAAAGCTCGGTTTTTTATATAAGACAAATTAAAATCAATCTGAGCTAAAGGGCAAAAGTGCAATATGTCTTGCTCTTTTGATTGCCTCTGTAAGCTGTCTCTGATGTTTTGCACAAGTACCTGTAATTCTTCTGGGAAGAATTTTTGCACGCTCAGAGATAAATCTTCTGAGTCTTGCAACGTCCTTGTAATCAATGTAATCAACTTTATCCTGGCAGAATGCGCAAACTTTCTTTTTAGCTTTGCGAGTTCTGTTCATTGGTTTTTCAGCCATTTGTACTTCCTCCTTCTTTACAGTAGTTTAAAGAAAAATCAAATCAGAAGGGTAAATCCTCATCTTCAATCGGCATAAATCCGTCGATATCAGAATCGTTATTCTGCGGAGCAGGTGCAGCAGCCGGAGCGCCAAAGCCGCCTCCAAAAGAGCCGCCCTCGTTTTTACTCTGAGCAAATTCAGCGTTATCTACGATAACCTCTGTTGCGTAACGCTTTTTGCCTTCGTTATCTGTCCAGTCACGTGTCTGAAGGCTGCCTTCTAAAGCAATTCGCATGCCTTTGGTAAAATACTTGCTTATAAATTCGCCTGTCTGACGCCATGCGATACAGTTGATGAAATCAGCTTTGCGTTCTTCACCCTGTTTTACAAATCTTCTGTCGCAAGCAACAGAAAAACTGCAAACAGAAACACCGCTTCCGGTAACACGAAGCTCAGGGTCTCTTGCGAGTCTTCCTACTAAAATAACTTTATTCATGTAAGATGTCTCCCTTCAAAGTTTTAGAAGCTTTTAAAATTAGCTTCTTTTCTTCTTTTCTTCTTTCTTTATTACGATGCTTCTTAAAATACCATCGGTAATGTTGTAAATTCTTTCAAGTTCCTGCGGAAAATCTGTTTTCGCGCTGAAGTTTACTAAGCAGTAGTAACCTTCGTTTACATCATTAATCGGGTAAGCTAAACGTCTTTTGCCCCATTCATCAACGGACTCAATTTCGCCTGCTTCTGCAATTAATGACTTGAACTTTTCAACAATACCTGCGATTTTATCTTCTTCGAGTGTAGCATCTACTATAAAGATAGTTTCGTACTTGTTGATTGTTTCGATCATCTTTTACACCTCCTTCTGGACTTTGACCCCATAAAAATATGGAGTAAGGATATGCATCCGAAGATGCACCTTAAATATTATACACTATAAAAATACAAAAGTCAAACATTTTTTGAAAAAATATAACTTTTAATTAAAATAGTCCAAAATAAGCTCGAATGAAATTCTAAGACCCACAGGAATTGAAGATTTTAAGAGCCATTCGCCTCTTGTGTGTGCACCGCCACCTAAATATACACCTGCGCAAACTGCAGGAATACCGAGTGACTGAGGAATGTTTGCGTCAGTTGAAGCAGAGCTGGTTTTGCACTCAATACCTGAATATTTTTCGCATATTTTTTTGCACTTATTTGTCATAGCGTCAAGTGCGAGTTTATCCACATCGCCACCGCAGGGACGAATGCCTACGATTTCAACTGTAATTTCAGCTTTTCCTTCAGCCTGAGCTTTTTTGATTTCCTCTTTAAAGAAATTTTCCATATGAGCGAGGCACTCTTTGTCGTCTGAGCGGTATTCGTACATAAGCTCACAATCCTGAGCGATAGTATTTACGCTTGTTCCGCCTGAAACCACACCAACGTTATATGTAGTTTTAGAATTTCCGTTTTTGGGAACTTCCTTATTATAAAGGCTCGTTACAAGCTTTGCGCAAGCGTGAATTGCGTTATTGTTACCAAATGCACCAAATGAATGTCCGCCCTCTGTTGCAAATTTAATTTTATATCTGTGCGAACCCACGCATTTATTTACAATATGGTCATATGAGCCGTCAAAGGTATAAAGCTCTTTAATTCTGCCCGAAAAATCTTCGCAAATCTTTTTAACGCCCTTTAAATTTCCAAGACCCTCTTCGCCTGAGTTTGCTACAAAGAGCATACCGCAGTTCGGTTTTAAGCCTTTCTCCATAATATATTTTACTGCCATAAGAATTACAACGAGGTCGATGGTATCGTCAATAACACCCATTGAGTAAATCTTTTCATCGTCTTCAGAATATGGCATAGGCTCCGTCATATCAGGAAAAACAGTATCAGTATGCGCCATAAAAACTGTAATATCATCTCTTCCTTCGCAGTTCATAGGAAAAACAACGTTTAAAGCTTCGTCAATATAAGCTTCTTTTGCGCCGATTGAGTGAAACCAGTTCTTTACAAATTCTGCTCTTTTTTCTTCGTGATTAGAAGGAGCAGGAATTAAGCAAATATCCTTTAAAAGAGCCTTTGCTTCATCAATGTGGCTATCGATATAATCTAAAATTTCCTTATTTAATTCAAAACTCATTTTATTTCTGTCCTTTCTTCGCTTTTACCATTTACAAACGGCAACTTTACCCTTCATTTCAATTTTTGTGCCATATGGCGCTGACATTTCGGCAAGTCTTTTTATAAAACTGTTATCGTCCGTAATAAACGGAAGACCCTCGTCGGATTTTTTTCCGCCCATTGAAAGCGTAAGAGGCAAAAGCTCTAAATAAGTGAGGTCGCCGTTTTCGTCGGTTTCCCAATAAGGTACAACAGTTTCGTTCATCTTTTTATCAGCCATAAGTCCACGTGTAAAGTTTGCTGAGCGTTTCTTTAAAAGCTCGTGAACTGTACTGTCTGAGGTAAGTCCCTGTTTTTTGAAGAAATCTTCAGGTGCGATATTTACGCTGTAAAGCTGAAGAATAAAATCGCCCAAAGAATAAAAAATAGGTCTGTTTTTATAAATTTCAATCGGTCTTAAGAGGTGCGGACCATGACCCACTACTGCATTTGCGCCGTTATCAATACAAAAATGTGCAAATTCTTCCAAAAATTCAGACGGTGTTTCCTTCGTAAAGCCCGAAAGCTCGTGAGAATGAATAGAAACTATAATGTAATCCGACTGAAGCTGAGCCTCAAAAATAGATTTCTTTATACGCTCTAAATCTTCTTTATTACATTTTGTCACTCTCTTTGTTTCTTCGCCAACTTCAAAGCGAAGGTCGCCCATTTCATAAATTCCTTCAGGAAGTTCGGGTGCATATCCCTCTGCTATCGTAATATTTTTCGCAACATTTACTCCGCTTTTTTCGCCAATTTCCTTAATCTTTTCAAAATCTTCTTTGTTTAAGAAAAGCGTTTGCTGATGTCTTAATCCGTTAATACCGGGACGACCTTTAAACCTTCTTGACTGTTCTCCGGCAAGCATAGCAGGATTAAAGCTTGTGTTTACAGAAATGAGTGCCACACGTCCGTTTTCGGTATCTAAATAACAAGGAGCAGAAGCCTCTCCTAAATTTCTGCCCACGCCTGAATGCGGAATGTCATACTCATTAACATAATCAATTGTCTTTAAAAGACCCTCATAAGAAAAATCCATAGCGTGATTGTTATTAAAGCTTGTCATATTAAAACCAAAGCCTAAACAATCGCCAAAAACTTCGGGATTTGTTCTTATATATGTACCGCCCGAAAACTGTGATGCAAAGCACTCGCCTTCGTAGTTTAAGGTAGATTCAAAGTTAAAAACTCTCGCATCTCCCTTTTCTATGTACTCTCTTATTTCGCCAAAACCTTCGTAACCATCATAAATTCTGCGCTGAATGAGCGCATCTCCTGCTGCTGTAAATTTCATTTTTACGTACTCCTTAAAATTTGTTTATTATTTGCTCATTTCGAGTAATTTGTCTACCATAATATAGCCGGCTTCTGCGTTTAGCTTATTTGCGCCGGGCTTTGATTCATAAATTGTATCATAAAACATTTCACGAGTAGGAACATATCCATAACCGCCGTTGCAGTATGTTGTAACAAAGCGTTTTTTCGCTCCGCTTCTTTCCTTCAAATCAAGCCCGAAGTAGCAGAAAATCTCCGACGGGAAGATGAAAAATTTAACGTCGCCGATTTGTATAAATTGAAGAGGAACCTCGAATACCTCGGGGTTATTTTCTACAAATCTCATAAGCGACTTCGACATACCGAGGTCATATTGGTCTTGTGCAGTATTATCTGCCGCAATTTTAATTCCCTTTACTTCCTTTATTGTTGCGATATTGTGCTTTGCCCACGCAATTCTTTCTTCTGATACCTGAGTTCTGTCGATGTTTAAAATCTCATATCTGCATTTTACGCCGCTATCTTCAACAGGCTCTGCAAAAGCTAAGCTGCGCACCATTTCTCCTGCAACCTTTTGACCCATTTTTCTGTAATGGTCAGGACTGTCGCCTGCGGTGTTTACATTAAAGTGGTTAATGTCGCCTGCCGTTCCCATAAAGAATACAGTAACAAAATCTTCACCATAAAGCTTTTTAAGCTGTTTTGAAGTTTCTGCCGGAAAATCGCCCGAATACTCTGTTCCGTCAACGCAGTCTAAATGGCACGCAAAGGTTATGATTGCGCCCTTTGGGTTTCCTTTTGGATCACGGATAAAAAGCACAGGCAGTTCGTTGTCTGTTTCGCTCATAGGACCTACTATATCAGGATTAAGTCTTCCGGGGTTTGTTCTCGGCGTCGAATTTTTCATTTCGTAATCACGGCAAAAAGAAATGCCTTCAACGTTTCCGAGAGCGTATGTAAGCTCGCTTTCTTCAAGCCTTTTGTATGCTAAAATCGCACAGTCTGCAATAATCTTTGGGAAAATATCAAAATATCCTTCCTGATTCTTTTTTGCCTCTTCATCTTTATTAAAGCCGTATGCCGGAATACCTGTGTGCGTGTGAATTGCGCCAACGCAAACATTACTTTCGGGAATACCGGTATAATCGCTTACTCTTTTTGCGATTTCATTCCTTATTTTATTT
Organism: Clostridia bacterium; assembly: GCA_017935435.1. Lineage (GTDB taxonomy): Bacteria > Bacillota > Clostridia > UBA1381 > UBA9506 > RGIG9126. The sequence continues at coordinate 14,448 of JAGBHP010000057.1, forward strand.
GCTATTCCGCAGCTATCGAGCGCAATTAACGCAATTGTTTCGGTGCCGTCGGAAATAACGCACGCTTTTGCCATAAGTCTGTCTTTAACATCGCTGCCGGGTCTTACGTTAAAGTATCCCGGAAGGTCGCAACCAAGCGGCGGTGTAATTTCTCTTTCATAAAACGCTGTCTTAAACATAGAAAGCTCCTCCTAATTAAATAGAAAAATTAAACATTTTATACCGACCTTATTTTAACACAACGATTTTTAAATATCAATATGAAAAACCCAAATACATACGTCAATTTTTTTAATTAACGTTCTTTTTTTCATTTTTTGCTCATATTTTCTATTTTTAATGAAGATACTATGTTTATTTAGTGTTTTTTCATAAAATATCTCATAATTTATAACAAAATTAGTAAATTATTATTGACTTTTTGTGGATAAATATATATAATTATTCTGTTGATTACAATTGGCGTAAGAGAAAACTCGTTATGCCAGAGGAGGAGAAAAAATGGGCAAAAGCAAAAGTATTATTAAACTTACAATAGTTCTGCTTATTATTGCGCTTGGAACGTATACGGTTCTTTTTGGTTTGAACCTTAATATGTTTGGATATAAGATTGAATATCCCTCTGCGCTTGATGCGGACTATGGAATCAGACAGGGCTTAGACCTTGTTGGCGGTTCTGCAATCACTTATGAGGCACAGACAGAGGGTATGGAACTCTCAGCAGAAGAGCTTGACTCTTCTATGGAATCAGTTAAAAACGTTTTAAGAAACCGTCTTGATTCACTCGGTTACAGCGAAGCTACCGTTTCAAGACAGGGTGAAAATCGTGTTCGTGTTGAAATTCCTTCAATTCAGGACCCTGAAGAAGCAGTTCGTACACTCGGTCAGACTGCAAAGCTTACATTCCAGGATTCGCAAGGTAATGTTGTTTTAGAAGCAAGTGCAGTAAAATCTGCGGCAGCACGCTTCGGTCAGACATCTGAAACAGGTGCAGCTCAGCACTATGTTGAGCTTAACTTAAATTCTGATGGTGTTGAGGCATTTGCAGCGGCAACTAAAAATGCAGCTTCTAAGCCACAGGGAGAAAATTTCATTGCAATTATGCTTGATGATCAGGTTATCAGCCAACCGAGCGTCGGCTCTGAATATGCATCATCCGGTATTAATTCGGAATCCTGCGTAATTTCAGGCGGCTTTACAGATGCAAGCCAGACAAGTGAGCTTGCAGCACTTATTAATTCAGGTAACCTTCCTTTCTCAATTAAGGATGTAGAGCTAAGAAGCATTGGTCCTACTCTCGGTGAAAGAGCTTTGGAAACAAGCCTTTTAGCTGCAGGTATCGGTATCCTTTTGGTTCTTGTGTTTATGCTTATTGCATATCGCTTAATGGGCTTTATGGCAGACCTTGCACTTGTTGCATACATTGGTATTGTTGTATTTATTATGAGCTATTTCAGAATCAACTTAAGCCTCCCGGGTATTGCGGGTATTATCCTTTCTGTCGGTATGGCAGTTGACGCAAACGTTATTATCTTTGCTCGTATCCGTGAAGAACTCGCACTCGGCAAAACAATCAAGGCTTCTATGGAGCTTGGCTTTAACCGAGCATTTATCGCAATTATCGATGCTAACATCACTACAATGATTGCAGCTATTGTTTTATACTACTTCGGTACAGGTACAGTTCAGGGCTTTGCAGTAACTCTTGGTATCGGTACACTCGTTAGTATGTTTACAGCTATCATTGTTACAAAATTCCTCTTAAGACAGATGGTAAATCTGAATTTAAGAAATCCCAAGCTTTACTCAGGTGTTAAAGGAGGAAAAAAAGATGATGAATAAAGTAGTAGAAAACAGAAAAATTTATTTCTTAATTTCCGCCATTCTTATTTTAGCAGGCGTTGTTATGTATTTTGTAAACGGCGGCTTTATGCAGGACGTTGACTTTGTCGGCGGTATGACAATGTACGTTGAAATGGGAAAAGATGTTGATTTAGACGAAGTAGCGCAGTTAGTTCAGGATTCAACTCCCGAAATTGCAACTCCTATCGTTCAGAAATCTGACGGAACACAGATTGTTATTAAAACAACACCTATCGAAACAGAGGTAAGAGAAGCAGTTCAGACTGCTATCATCGAAAAATATGAACTCGATGAAACTGCAATCCTTTCAGTTGATAACGTAAGTCCTGTTATCGGTTCTGAGCTTAGAACTCAGGCTTTCAGCGCAGCAATTATTGCAGCAGTTTTAATGATGCTCTACATTTCAATAAGATTTACCTTTAAAACAGGTGTTGCAGCAGTTGTTGCACTTCTTCACGACGTACTCATTATGCTCGCAGTTTATGCAGCATTTAAGATTCCCGTAAACTCTTCGTTTATCGCAGCAATTTTAACAATTATCGGTTACTCAATCAACAACACAATCGTTGTTTTTGACCGTATTCGTGAAAATGTTAAAAAAGACAAGCGTACACCGTTTAATGAAACTATCAATAAGAGCTTAGGACAGACTCTCGGACGTTCAATAAGCACAACAATTACAACGTTAATCCCTGTTATTATGATTTATGCTTTAGGCGTTAACTCAATCCGTGAGTTTGCTTTCCCGATTATAATCGGTCTTTTAGCAGGTACCTACTCATCACTCTTTGTTGCAGGTTCAGTTTGGTATATGCTCGATAATCTTCAAAAGAAAATTAAAAACAGAAAGCTTAAAAAGGCTTAAGCTTTAACTAAACGATTTAGGGATGTGCGGCAAAAGCTTTTTGCTGTACATCCTTAATTTATACAAACGAAAGGACTTGATTAAATGGCAAAAATTAGAACAAGATTTGCTCCCAGTCCGACAGGCTATATGCATATAGGAAACTTAAGAACTGCTCTTTATGCCTATCTGCTTGCAAAAAAAGACGGCGGAGATTTTATTTTAAGAATTGAAGATACCGATCAGGAGCGCTATGTTGAAGGTGCTGTTGACCTCATATACAGAACAATGAAGGAAACAGGTCTTATTCACGATGAAGGTCCTGATATCGGCGGTGATTATGGACCATACGTTCAGAGCGACAGACGTGCTCTTTATAAAGAGTATGCTGAAAAGCTCGTTGAGCTTGGCGGAGCATACTACTGCTTCTGCGATAAAGACCGCTTAGAAGACCTTCGTGCTCAGCAAGAAGCATCTAAACTCCCTCCAAAGTATGACGGACACTGCTCACGTCTTTCTAAAGAAGAAATCGAAGAAAAGCTTGCATCAGGCGTGCCTTATGTTATCCGTCAGAAAATCCCGAAACGTGGAACAACAACTTTTTATGATGAGGTTTACGGCAAAATTACAGTTGATAACTCAACCTTAGATGATAACGTTTTGCTCAAATCAGACGGACTTCCGACATACAATTTTGCAAACGTTATTGATGACCACTTAATGAATATTACACACATCATAAGAGGTAGCGAATATCTTTCATCCACTCCGAAATATAATCTTTTATACGAAGCTTTCGGTTGGGAAATTCCGAAATACATTCACGTTTCTCCCGTTATGAAGGATGCTCACAAAAAGCTTTCAAAGCGTGAGGGCGACGCATCATATGAAGATTTTATCAACAAGGGTTATTTAAAGGATGCAATCGTAAACTATATTGCGTTACTCGGATGGAGCCCTGGAGGAGAGCAGGAAATATTTACTTTAGACGAGCTTTGCAAGGCTTTTGATATTAAGGGTATCAGCAAATCTCCTGCTATTTTTGACCCTCAGAAGCTTGATTGGCTCAACGGTGAATATTTAAGAAAGCTTACTCCTGAAGAATTTTACGAAAAGGCTCTTCCTTTCGTAAAACAGGCTGTAAAAAATGAAAATATCGACTTAAAGAAAATTACAGACTTACTGCAGGCAAGATGCGAAAAATTATCTGATATCCCCGAGCAGATTGATTTCTTTGATAACCTTCCTGAATATGACAATTCGCTTTATTGCCATAAGAAAATGAAGACAAACGAGGAAAATTCTAAAGAAAGCCTTATGCAAATTCTTCCTGTTTTAGAAAGCTTAGAGGACTGGAGCTTTGATAGCCTCCACAGCGCACTTTTTGACCTTATCGCAAAACTTGAGGTTAAAAATGGTCTTATCCTTTGGCCCTTAAGAGTTGCTGTTTCAGGTAAGGCATTTACCCCAGGCGGTGGCGTTGAGCTTGCTGAAATTTTAGGTAAAGAAGAAACAATTAAGCGTGTCAAAAAAGGTATCGAAAAGTTATCATAAAAAATTAAATAAATATTATAATGAAAAAATGGAGCATCCTTTAAAGGATGCTCCATTTAATTGTATGACGAAAACCACGCGATAGTCGCGTGGTTCAATAAAGGTTAACCGGTGAACAGAAATACAATAGTGTAAACGTAAATAAAGTTAGTTGTATAGTACAAATGAGAAAATTGGTAGAAAGTTTTAATGCGTAAAGCCTCCCTTGTGTAAAGGGAGGTGGGTTTGCGTAGCAAACTCGGAGGGATTGTA
>JAGBHP010000058.1 GCA_017935435.1 Clostridia bacterium
AGGCTTTGCTCATTAAGATTTTCTACTAAATTGCTCATTGGAACTATATGACAATCTTTCTCTGATTTTATAGAATTTTATTTTGCTCATCGGTTAACCTCTATTGAACCACGCGACTATCGCGTGGTTTTCGTCATACAAAAAAATGCAAAGGCTTTTGCCCTTGCATTTTTTGCATTTTTATACTATTTGCTCAATAACCCCTATAACTTCCTTGCCGTATTCAGGTGTAACAAGTTCATTTTCTTCGCCCTTGAGCCATTTTACAACCTCGTCAATCTGCTTTTCAAGCAAATTTGCCGTTCCGCCGTAATTTACATATTTTCCGTCTTCAAAAAGGCAAAGCTCCGAGCCTTTTATTTTAACCGCACCATCTGTAAAATAGTAAGATGTTTCGTATTCGCCGGGAACACGGTTTCCGCAGTATGTTAAAACCGCAGACGCACCACCCGTCAGCTTTAAAAGCATCTGAACATCAACATCAATATCATCGTCACTTACAGGATTTGACGTAACTGCGTGTACCTCTTCAACTCTTAAGCCCGTTGCATAGAAAATTCTGTCTAACGAGTGTGCACCGTAGTTCATCGCAATTCCGCCGCCTGCTAAAGCCTTTTTTAAAAACCACTTCGGGCGTTTTTCAGTAACGTAGTTTACGTTTCTTACTTCGGTTATCATACAAAGCTTTCCGTATTTTTCGCTTTCAATTATCTTTTTTATCTCACGAACTGCAGAATAATATCTTTGAACATGCCCAACCGCAAGCTTTGCGCCGCTCTTTTTGCTTGCTTCTATCATTTCATCGCATTCTTTTGTTGTGTTTGCCATAGGTTTTTCAACTAAAACATTAATTCCTTTTTCTAAAAAGTAAACTGTTACCTCACAATGAAGAAAATGCGGAAGATTTAAAATAACGGCATCCATTTTTACTTCTTCTGCCATTTTTTTGTAGTCTGTATAGCACTTAGCGTTATGAATTTCAGCTATTTCCTTTGCTTTTGCTTCATCAACATCACATACTGCAACAAGCTCACATTCAGAGTTTTTAAGAATTGCCTCCGAATGAGTTTTACCTATAATACCTGCGCCGACAATTGCAATTTTAAACATAGTCCTTCACCTCTTACGAATTTTTAATTATATCATTTAAAACCATCGCTTCGTTTTTAAGATAATCTTTTGTAGGGTCAGCTAAAAACTCAAACAAAAGTGTCGCATCTACCTTGTTTGCTTTTAAAATTCCCGCAAAGCGTTTCCACATTTCTTTTCCCTTTTCTTCTCCAACCGAGAGTCTTTTTATTCCACTGTCTTCTCTAACGATATTAAATACATGAACATTTTTAAGCATCGGCAAAAAGCTTTCAAGGGTTTTGCAGTTGTCGTCTACCGAAAAATTCCAATCATATTGAAAATACATACCAAAATTGTCTTTATCTACTCTTTTTACTATTTCAAGCGAATTTTCACGATTATTGCAAAGCGTACCGCCGTGAAGTTCGCATCCGATTTGGATATTTTCCTTTTTTGCCAAATCGCAAATCATTTTAAGCTCTGAAACTATTTTTTCTATGTACTGAGTATTTGCTTCTTCATAATTTTTTTCCCCTACCCAAATTCTCATCGTAGGAGCGCCAAGAATTTTGGCGATTTTTATATATTTTAAAAATTCCCTTTCGCTATCCTCATATTTTCCGCATTTATAATACGTGCCGTATGAAGAAACTATAATTTCGGCTTTATCACATTCTGTTTTTATTTTAAGCGCGTTTTCTTCATCATCAATAGGTGCGTGAACGTCGCTTCCCCACTCTATTGCGCTTATATTACATTCCTTACAGTATTTTATTATCTCATAAAAATCTAAGTTTCTGAAAGTAACCGAGGTAAGACCTGCTCTTAACATAATTTTCCGCCTTTCAAAAATAACTGTTTGTTTACTTTTTATTATATACCTATTTTTTCGTTATGTCAATACTACTTTGCAAAAAAATGCAGGACTACTAATTGTAGCCCCACATTTCTTTCTTAGTCCTCTTTAAACCACTTTTCGCCTGAGCCGTTTAAATAACAGCCAAGCTCATAATCAAGCACATAATCTAAGTGTCTTAGCTTCCACTCGATGTGCTCTTTGTCGCCGATATAGTCCATAGAAGGCTCCCAACCTAAGCGTGAATCCTTTTCAACTATCGGTATCGTTTCTTCAGCATTTTTCTTTTCGGCATAAAGTATTCTTTTTACCTCTTCAATTGCTTTTAAAACATCTTCTCTTTCGGTTGCCGCCCTGAGTGACGATATTGCAATATACCACTCTTTTGCGTGAATACCTGTTACTACGCAGTGGCAGATGTATTTTCCAAGATTTATAAGGTATAAAAGCTCATTATTGGGATTTTTAATTCCTTCTAAAATCTCAACACCTTTTTCCATAAGCTTAAGCATCTTATTTAAAAGCTCAATTTCACCTTTAATTCTAAGATTTGCAAGCATACCTCTTCCGCAAGGAAGGTTTGATGTAGGTGCGTAATCTGCAGGGTAGTTTACATATAAAATTCTGTTGCCGAAATGCGCAAATTCCTCTGACGGCGGCTTGATTTCCTTAATTAAGCACAAGGGATAAGAAGGACCGCAACGAAATGCGCCATATTGGTCGGCATCCGTCGGTGTGTAGTGACGGATTGCTTCACTAAAGCTTCTAAGCGCTTCCTTAATTTCATCAATATTTCCGTCACCGAAATGTGCCTTTATTACCTGCGTCATATTATCTTCAAACGAAGAATTTTCCTTAATAAAGCATTGTTTAGCAAGGTCAGATATAATTGACGGCCAAATACCAAAATGATGCGACTCCATAAGTCCGCAAAGACCGTAGTTTTCACTTGCGTGTCTTATGCCCTTATATCTTTCCATCCATTGATACGGCACAGGCTCATAAGGAATTGTGCCGATATCCCAAGTAAGACCGCCCGTGTTTGTCATAGAATAAAGGCGGATTCCTCTTTCTTTTGCCGCTTTTGCTTCCGATGAAAAATAGTGACCGGGGCCTGCGTATGCAATTGAGTAGTCTGCAACCGTTGTTTTAATAGAGCCGTGATTATATGAATCAAACATTTCAAAAGTCGCCTGAAGACTGATATCTGTCGGGAGCGATTTTATAAGCTCTACTCTGTATTTTTCGTCAACATAACCCCAGTTGTATGTCCAAAAAACAATGTCTGCGTCAGGTTTGCGACTTCTTACCGCTTTTTTTACACATTCAAGCCACTCGGGATAGTCAAAGCATGGCCACCATCCCGGACGTGGTTTTCTATACGGAATACCGTCTGCACCTTTATTTTTATCAGGCGAAACGTGTGTGTCGTGGCTCGGGAAGCCCACCGATTCACCAACTAAAATTACGCCCTTAAAGCCCGGGCATTTTTCAAATAATGTGCCGTATAATTTATCATAAAACTCCTGAGCATCCTCTTCTTCGGGGTGCTTTTCGCTCTTTAAGTAACTGTATGCATAAACGTCAATTCCGTATTTTGATGCACGGTCAATTAAATCGTTAAAATCCATAAAGCCTGAAGGCGTATGGTTTATTCCCTTAACAAAAACAAGGATTGCATCCATACCTGCGTGCGCAATTGCAGATAAATGCTCATTTGGGTATACGTCAAGCTCGTAGCCCGAGTGAACCATACGGGGTGAGAAAAGAAATGTATGGCGGATTTCGTCTTTTGTGATAAAAGGCGCTTTTCTTGCGTTCATTTTATCTTCCAAGCAGTAAAGAGCCTGAGCAAGCGCTCTTTCGTTTTTACCGCTGATTTTAATATCCGCATCAGCCTTTATAACGTAGTCCTCACTTTGAATTTCGCAGAAGCTTAAAACAATCGCCTGTGCTTTTTCTTCTTTTTCATAGCTTAAAAGCGATGAAATCTTCATCGAAGTAAACAAATAATCCTGAAAATCCTTTGCAGCAGTTTCCAAAACCACACCTGATTTTTCAGGCAATATAATCTGCACGCCATTTTTGATTTCTATTTCATTATCCGACAAAACCAAATCAAACTTTCGCACATCTTTTTTATGTACGTTTCTTAATCTTTTTCTAAACTCATACTTTTTCTCTGTTGGAAGCATTTTCGCACTCCTCCTGATATATTATAAATTACGAAAATATTCTAGAATTCGTGAACAATTTAGATGCCAATTATTATTAATGAATTGACAACTTTGTTGTCATGAATTGGCGTTCCGCCATGATTTCTCGCTTCACTCCATGAATTGAATTGCCTTTATAATGCACGAAGTGCAATTCATGAGCCGCAAGGCTCAATTCATGAAATCTCTGATTTCAATTCATGCCGAAGGCAATTCATTGATTTCATCGAAGATGAAATCATTATACCATATATAAAGTACAAGTTCAAGTAGATAAGCGTAAAATTTAGGTGTATTTTTTACTAAATTATCCTTGACAAAAGACATAATAAGTAGTATTATAATTTTGTTTTAAATTTTTATTGTTTTTTAGAATAAAATTCTAAAGGGGATGTTCTATTGAAAGATAAAAGCTGTATTTTAACCATAAAAAATAAATATTCGTCACTCACGCCTGTTGAAAAAAAGGCGGCGGACTACATTTTGGAAAACTCTGATAAAGTGATTAAAATGTCAGTTAAAAATTTTGCTGAAAATGCTCACATTGCAGACTCTGCCGTTGTGCGCTTTAGCAAAACGCTCGGCTTTAGCGGTTATTCCGACCTTAAAATTTCGCTTGCTATGGAGCTTTCTAAAAACCGTCAGCTAAATTTTATGCCGTATATAGAAAGTGGCGACACGGAAAGCTCAATTCTTGACAAGATTTTTTCGGCAAACGTGAAGGCTCTGCACGATACGTCAGAAAAACTTGACAGAAAAATACTGAGTAAAGTTATTGACGTGCTTTTCGGTGCTGAAACAATTTACATTTATGCCGTCGGCACCTCTGCCCCGTTTGCACAAGACTTTAGCGTGCGCCTGATGCAGCTCGGTTTTCGTGCAATATGCCTTACCGATGTTGCAAATATAAAAATTTCAACTCTTAACATAAAAAAGGCAGACGCAGTATGCTTAATTTCTCACAGCGGGCGAACTCAAATCACGGCTGACGCTTTGTTTTTGGCTAAAGAAAAGGGCGCTAAAACCATTTCGGTGACAGGCTCGCCCGAAAGTATCATTGCAAAAAAATCAGACCTTTCGCTATGCGTTTCCTGCGATGAAATTAATTATCCAATTGAGGCACTTTCTGCAAAAGTCGGCTATTTAAGCTTGCTTGACAGTATTGCAATTTCAATGTCAGCTAAAAACATTGCAAAAGCCAAGGAGCGCTTTTTTAAAACTCACGAGCTTGTAAATACAATCAGATATAACGGAAAGGAAAAAAACAATGAAAACTAAACGTAACTTTTTAATTTTTGTTATCTGCTATTTAGCATACACCGCAATTTACATAGCAAGGCTCAATCTTTCAATGGCATCGCCCGAAATGATAAATGCAGGCATCTTAGATAGCGTAGAGGTTGGATTATTAGGTAGCGGTTTTTCTGTTGTATATGCCTTCGGGCGCTTTATAAACGGAAATTTAGGTGACCGTGTAGCGCCTTATGTTATGATTTCGACAGGGCTTTTAATTTGCGGTATAAGTAACATTTTAATAGGATTTTTTCCGCCTTTTTACTGCATTATGATACTGTGGATGACAAACGCATTTGCACAGTCTATGCTCTGGAGCTCGGTTTTGTGCATAATTTCTTCAATATACGATGAAAAAAAGGCAAAAAAAATGACCTCATATATGGTAACCTCTGTTGCCGTAGGAAATATTTTGGGAATTATCGCAAGTACATTCATAATAACTAATTTCGGCGTAAATCTTGCGTTTATTATCCCCGGCGGAATTACACTTTTAATGTGTACGTTTATTTTGCTTACCGCACGCAATGTAAAACCCGTTGAATTTAAAAAGAATCACTCAAGCGTTTTATCTCTCTTTTCTGACAGGGATATAAAAATAACTCTTCTTCCTGCAATGCTCCATGGCGTTATGAAGGACAACATAAGCGTATGGATGACGGTTTATTTTGTGGATAAATTCAGTATAAATCTTGCACAATCCACCTTTTTTGTTCTGTTTATTCCTGTAATCGGTTTTTTTGGCAGAACAATATATCCGCTATGCTATAAATTAAGCGGCGAACGTGAGCATTTGGTTTCATGTTTTGGATTTTTGGTTTGTGCGCTTGCCTCTATTCCGCTTTTTACAGGCTTTGTAAATCCGTTTACTGCCGCACTTTGCCTGAGCCTTATTTATGCTGCGGTTTCTGTAATCAACACAACAATGCTTTCAATTTTTCCGCTTCAGTTTGCTAAAAGCGGGAATGTTTCCTCAGTTAGCGGCATAATGGACTTTGCTACATATTTTGGCGCAGGAATAGGCTCATTTATCTACGGCTTTATGATAAAGCACCTCGGATATTCTTCAATGTATTTTACCTGGATTGTAATATCTGTCATCTCACTTTTCCTGCTTAAACCGCTCTGCAAAAAAAATTAATGTTAATTTTTTCTTAACGCTCTTGCAAAATAGCTTAGTTTGGTATATAATGAAGAATAGATTATTATATACGGAGGAACATTGTGAGTATACCAAATATTCTGACTGTTTTGCGTCTTATTTTGGTTCCTGTCTTTGCGGTTGTCTTTCATTTTGAAGGAGAAGCAAAGGTAGCAAGTGCCATAATTTTTATGGTTGCAAGTATAACCGATGTTTTAGACGGCTACATCGCACGAAAATTTAATATGTCCACAAAAATAGGTCAGCTTTTAGACCCGCTTGCAGATAAGCTTATGCAGCTTACTGCAATAGTTTGCCTGACGCTTTCGGGAAGACTTCCCCTGTGGTTTATTATAATCCTTGCAATTAAGGAAATTCTGCTTATTGCAGGCTGCACGTTTTTGTACATAAAGAAAACATATGCAAAATCGAACATATTCGGAAAGCTTTACACTGTCGTGCTCTTTGTTGCACTTATGCTTTTAATGGCAGTTCCCGAATTCAGCACCCTCTTTGAGCTTTTACTTTTGCTCATCGTTGTGGGAATAGGAATTTTTGCTCTTTCGGCATACTGTTATTCATATTTTTTACAGCACAAGAAATTTAAGCAATACATTAAAAAAGGAGAAAATCTATAATGGTAGCTTTAGCGTGGATTTTAATCATCTTAGGTGCAGTTATCGCTTTTTTAGGCGGTGCTTTAGTTAAGAAAAGAGAATTTCAGAGCGAAGAAAAACGTACCAAATGCTTATATACCGTAAAACTTATCGGTATGTGGATTATAATCATCGGCGCATTTTTAATTTTTGCAGAAAACGGAAGCTTTGGTATAAAATAAAAAAATCAAATTAAAGAATAATCAAAGGAGAATAAAATGGACGAAAATAAGAACTATAACGAAGCAGAAGAAACAGAAGAAGACGACGGTATTGTTGTTTTATTAGATGACGAAGGAAACGAATGCAGTTTTGAGCACTTAGATACCTTTGAGCTTAACGGCGAGGTTTATGTTGTGCTTCTGCCTGCTGATGACGAAGACGCTGACGAGGTTTTAATCTTCCGCACAGGAATGTATGATGATTCAGACGAAGAAGCTCTCTTCCCCATCGAAGACCCCGCAGAACTCGATATGGCTTTTGAAGAATTTAAGTCGAGAATGGCTGACGAGTTTGACTTTGAAGAGTAAAATACCCGAAAGGGATAATTGGAGGTATAATTATGCATAAAGTAAAAATCAACCTTGTTACCTTTAAGGACGTACAGGAATTTATTGAAATCGTAACTCCGCTTCCGGGAACTATCGTTTTAGAAGACCCTGATAACGGATTTAAAATCAATGCAAAATCTCTTTTAGGTGCTATGGCATCTATTGAATGGGATAATATTTTCGTTATTTCTGATGAAGATATTTATACCGCTATCAAAAAATTTGCAGAGTAAAAAAATCGCTAAAGCGTGGCTGTCAAAAATTGACAGCCACATTTTTTTGCACCTTTTGCTACGCTCTTTTGGGGTGGAAGGAAAATAGTGCAGATTGGACAAACTGAATCCCGAAGGCGTACAGAGGTACGTCGAGAGGTGAAGTTTGTTCAAAACACAAGGCTTTTTAATAGAAATTCGTCAAATGACGAATTTCTTCCCTAAAACTTTGCTTCGTTTAGGCTTCGATGTTGCAACACAAAGGCTTTGTTAAGCTTTTCTTTAGCCTTGTGTGGTATGCACATTTTACTACACCCCTTTCATGCGTATCCTTTCGTAATTCTATATATTGCATCAATTGCAGTCTTCACTTCTTTTTTTGTATTAAAATAACCAAAACTCATTCTTACACTTCCTCCACCTGTATCTAACGTTTTATGGGCAAGAGGTGCGCAGTGAAGACCTGCACGGACTGCAATATTAAATCTTTCATCAAGCTCATTTGCCACTGTTACAGAATCCACATTTTTAACATTAAAAGAAAGCACCGCCATACGCTCTTTTGCAAAAAAATCACCGTAGCACGTTATGTTATCCATATTAAGCAGAGCCTCTTTTGCCATGTCAAAAAGCTCCATTTCATAATTATGGATGTTTTTTGTACCCTCTTTAATTATAAATTTTACGCTCTCATAAAGTCCTGCGATTGCAGGCATATTAAGCGTTCCGCTCTCAAAATAGTCAGGCATTGCCTCGGGCTGATAAATGCTCTCTGACATACTTCCCGTTCCGCCTACGGCAAATGGCGCTAAGTTTACATTTGGCGCAACATAAAGTCCGCCCGTTCCTTGCGGTCCGAGTAACCCCTTGTGCCCGGGGAAAGCAAGCATATCAAAGTTTTTTGCATCAATTTCCCTGCTTCCTGCAATTTGCGCCGCATCCACTAAAATATACGCACCTCTGCTGTGTGCAAGCTTTGCCAAAGCTTCTATATCATAAACATTTCCGCATACATTAGATGCTCCCGTAACAATTAAAAGACGTGTGTAGGGCGTAAACGCCTCCTCAATTTTTTTGGGAGAAATTCTTCCTAACAAGTCGCCCTCTGCTACTGTATAGGAGATTTTTCCTCTTCTTTTTAATTCTGCCAATGGTCTTATTACAGAATTGTGCTCTAAAGACGTAGTAACTGCGTGACCGCCTCCTGCTAAAACACCAAAAATTGCGGCATTTAGCGCATATGTTGTGTTCGGAAAAAAAGCGAGCCTTTCTACATTTTCAATTCCAAAATATTCACATAAAAGCTCACGGGTTTCGTAAACCTTCTCTCCTGCAAGGCGTGACAGGAAATGACCGCCTCTTCCTGCGTTTGCGCCATAATTCATCATTGCGTGCTGCATCGCTTTAAAAACCGCCGTCGGTTTTTTCAGGCTCGTCGCCGCATTATCTAAGTATAACATAAACCTTCTCCTTTAATTTCTTTTTTGTTACATTATATTCGCAAAACCGCAAGATTGTTATACTAAAATGGCAACAATTTACACTTGGGCGCATATAATGTTACTAAAAAAGGAGGCAAAAGTTATGGACAAAAACAAATTAAACGACGCACTTAAAAGCATTGACGCTGAAAGCTTAAACAAGGTAAAGGAAGCAATATCAGGAAAAGACCTTGGAGAAATTCTTAAAGGTATTGACATAAAAAAGGCAAGTAAAGCTCTAAAAGACTTTAATATTGATACAAAAGAACTTGGCGGAATTTTATCAAACATAAAAAATAACCCCGAAATTTTAAACGAGGTAAAAAATAAGCTTAAATAAAGGAGAATCGATATGGCAGGCGAAAACGAAAATCTTTTAGAAGGTCTTTTAGGTGCGCTTGGAGATAACCCAACAGAAAAAATCTCCGAAATTTTAGGGAGCCTGACACAAAAAAATGATGCTTTTCTTCCCGCTAAGACTGAGCCGCAAGATAGTGAGCCACCCATTGACATCGGCTCGCTTTTAAAAATCGGAAGCGCCTTGTCTCAGGGAAGCACCGATGATGATAACACTCGTCTGCTTGCCGCAATAAAGCCTTTTTTAAACGATAAAAGAAAGCCTCAGGTAGATAGTCTGCTTAAGCTTTTAAAGCTTGCAAACGTTGCGCAAAAAGCAGGCGGAATGGATATTTTAAAAAATCTAAAGCTTTAAAGAAGGTGATAATATTACTACAAAATACTATAACGCCAGCAATAATTTTTCGGCACCGATAAAAAGAGAGCCAAAGCCGTATTCACCACGTTATTACGCTACTGAGGTTATTACGCCTGAAGCGCACACAGAAAATACAAAAAAAGAAGAAACACAAAATATAGAAGTCGTACCCAAAAAAGACACCTCTGTGCGCGAATTGTCCCTTAAAACCGACGACTTGCTCTTAATCGGGCTTATAATATTACTGCTCCCGAATGCTAAAGATAATCTGCTGCTTATTTTGGTGCTTGGCTACCTGCTTGTAGCAGGAATGAACTGAGTTGGAATTTTGGAGCGTTGTCCAAATCTTTGATTTGGCTAACAATGCCCACGCAAGGGTGTCCCAAGAGCACAAGCAAAGCGCCGTGCGATTGGCTGACACCTACTGCGCTGTTAAAAATTTGTACAACCTTTATTGATGTAAACCCCAATTTATCTTTCGGTTACGCTTTGATATCGTAGGGGCGGGTCTCTGCGCCCGCCCGATACAATTCGTTTACAGATTTTGCGGGAGGGCATGGAAACCCTCCCCTACTAAAAGTAACCATCAGGTAGTGCGATAAATTGGGATTTATCACGCCAAATGTTTGGTTGTGCGTAGCCTCCCTTGTGTAAAGGGAGGTGGGTTTTGCGGAGCAAAACTCGGAGGGATTGTTATTAAAATACAGGAGATGACACAAAAACAACCCCTCAGTCACCTTTCGGTGACAGCTCCCCTTACACAGGGGAGCCTTTC
>JAGBHP010000059.1 GCA_017935435.1 Clostridia bacterium
CCACATTTCAAGTAGCTTGATGATGGTCTCTTCCATCTTCTGCGGTGTGTAGGAGCGAGGGAAATACTTTCTGATTCTATCCATCGGTAGCTTCAAATCCCAATTTTCGGGTTTCTTCTGCTCCATCATAATATCAAGCACGGCATCATCGTTCAGCTTGCCCTCTTGGGAAAGTCGCCTCATACGCTGGGCTTGTGAGAAAGAGGGCGTTGCCTGTTCGCTGTCGATGGTCTCGATAAGGAGCTTCTGTTCATCGGGTTAGAGATAGGAAATCTCGACTGCAGGGGTCATACCGATTTTGCCTTCATCCACTAACTGCATCAGTTCGGGCTGAAGCTCATTAAGGCGAATGTATCGTCTAATCTGTTCTCGGCTTGTGCCTGCTTCTTCGGCAACTTGCTCCACAGACAACTTCTGCACAGGTTGTGTAGAAGTTAAATCGTGTCGTTTTCCTTGGCGTTTGATGGCTTCAAGTTTCATCTTGTACGCCTTGGCTCGTTCGCTCGGCAAGATGTTCTCTCGCTGTAAATTGCTGTCCACCATCATAATGGTTGCGGTGTTGCGATCTATGTCTCTGACGATAACCGGCATGGTCATAAGCCCTGCAAGCTCACAAGCGTGTTTGCGTCTGTGTCCTGCAATCAGTTCATAGCCGCCGTCCTCACGAGGTCGGGCTATTGCAGGAGTGAGTACACCATATTCACGGATGCTCTCTACCGTCTGTTCCATAGCTTCATCGTCTCGCACACCGAAGGGGTGGTCTGGAAATGGGTGAAGTTCACCCAAAGGAATATCCTTAATTGTTTCTTTCATTGGCACCTCCAAGTCCTTAGAAATGACAAAAGGCGTTCATTGAATCAGAAGTCAATGAACGCCTTTATGCGTTTATTCGGTTTAATTGCTGCTCCTCCTTTCTCAGCTTGGAGCTGTTGTGATGGCAGCCTCATCACGGCTTGGGGTATTGATGAAATTGGACAAAAATCAGCGAAAACCCCGTGTTTTCAAGGCTTCTGACCTTTGCCCCTATTATAACAGAAGAGTCTATTCGTCTAACAATTCCTGTTGCTTTCATATATAATTTGCTCCTTTTAAACATGGGTTGACAGCAAATCAACCACTACAATTTTTACTTGTATTTTTATTGTACGCAGACAAGGAATTTTTATGTAAAGAAAAAATTGGGAAATTATTTTTTTGCCTGATATTGATTTTTTTGTAAAAACATTTATAATAATATGTGAAAATGTTTTTTTAAGGAGAAAATTCATGGATACACAAAAGGTAATTGAACTTGTAAAACGAACAAAAGATATAATACTTGACAAAAAGAAAGCGGCAGAAATTGAAGTAAAGGGTTACGGCGATTTTGTAACACAGGTGGATTTTGCGGTGCAAAACTTCCTTTTTGGCGAGCTTTCATCGCTTTATCCCGACATTCAGTGCGTGGGCGAGGAAAGCGATAATAAAAACACAGATTATGATAAATCAATGTGGATTTTAGACCCAATCGACGGAACGGCAAACCTTGTCTACGGACTTAATCAAAGTGCGGTTTCGCTTGGACTTGTTAAAAACAGAGAACCTGTATTTGGCGTTGTATATAACCCTTTTTCAGATGAGCTTTTTTGGGCAGAAAAGGGTAAAGGTGCGTACTTGGGCGATAAAAAAATTTCTGTGACAAATGCTAAAACCTTGTCAGATAGCTTAATTAGTGCAGGCACATCGCCGTATTACAAGGGGCTTGCAGAAGAAAATTTCACCGAAATGTGTGAGGTTTTTAAAAGATGTTTAGATATCAGGCGTTTTGGTGCGGCGGCAATTGACCTTTGTAATCTTGCCTCGGGCAGAATTGACGGTTATTTTGAAAAAAGGTTAAAGCCTTGGGATTATGCGGCGGGTGCCATAATTGTACGTGAAGCAGGCGGAAAAATAACTAACTTTGATTTGGGCGAAATTGCTTTTGACAGACCTGATGACATAATTGCAACCAACTCAAATATTCATTTAGAGCTTGCAGAGCTTTTAAAAAGCGTAAAAAGATAAAAATAAAACGTAGTGCAGTAAAAAACGCTGCACTACGTTTATTTTGTATAAAGATTACTTTAAAAGCGATTTTCCTTCCCATTCCTTTGCAGGTTTTACTTCTAAAAGGTCTGCTATCGTTACTGCTATATCTTTAATTGAAACGTTTTCGATTTTTTCGCCTTTTTCAAAACGAGGACCGCTAATAAAGAGCGGAATTGTCATATCCTCGTACGACTCATGGCCATGCACTCTGTCGTGACCGCCATGGTCTGCAGTTACAATCATTGTGTAATCGTCAGGGAGATTTTTATATACCTTTTCCATACAGGCAACAGCGGTATTCACACACTTTAAGTACTCTTTGCTCATCCAGCCATATTTGTGACCGCCAAAATCATCCGTTTCACCAAGATAGAGGAAGGTAAAATCAGGATTTTCTTCTTTTATGTAAAGTATTGCTTCATCTGTAAGTTTTATATCTGTGTGTTCGTTTCCAACAATGTTTAAAAATAAGGATTTGTGGAGATGTCCGGGGCGCGATATATCCCTTAACTGTTCCCAACTGTAAAAGAAAGCGTTTTTCTTGCCTGCTGCGTGGAGTACATCAAAAAGACCGTCAATCGGCCTTACCTGTGGCATATACAAATTTGTTGTAATTCCATGACGCGAGGGGTCTACGCTATGAAATAAAGACATATGGCAAGGAAGGGTTACCGATGGCCATACAGTTTTTGCTTCCATTGTATAAGAAGAGATTTTTTTTAATGTTTCAATAAAGGGATGCCCGCATTTTTCTATTCCGTCGGGGCGCATACCGTCAACCAAAATTAAAATAACTTTTTCACTCATATTAAATTTCTTTCCTTTCATTTTGTTATTTATTCATAAATTTATTATTAAAAGCACGGCTTATTGCAAGACAGATTATTCCGCCTGCAAGTGCCAAAAAAGTCCAAATTATTAAAATCGCAGACCAACCGCTTTTTTCTGCAATCCACGCAATTCCATATGTAGAAAGTGCACTTCCTATGTATGTACAGGCGTTAAGTGCTCCTGAAATAAACGAAACATTTCCGTATTTTTTAAAGTACGGCAGAATCATGCAAAGTAAAAGCAGGTTTACGCCGTGCATACTGCCAACCAAGAGGGCAGTAAATAAAACTGACAGACTAACAAGCCTTCCTGTTGTGAGGCATAGCGCAAAAGCAGATAAAAAGCCGAAAATAAAAATTATTCCTGAAAGCGTGAGCGGATTTTTTGTTTGTTTATATATTTTCTGCGTCACGTTAAAAGCAAAAATGCTGAAAATCGGCATAACAACGCTTGTTAAGATTGAAATCTCGCTTTTTACAGAATAAGTTTCTGAAATATATGACGGCATCCAAGTTGTTGCACCGTCTCTTAGCACGCCATGCATAATAATTGCAAGCATAAGCATTATCATAATTGGAGAAAACAATTTAAAAGTTTCGCCCTGAGATAATGTGTTTATTTTTGACATTTTTACGGTTGCATTAATTTCGGGGCAAAATTTTTGCCAGGCAAACATCATTATTATAGCACAGACTGCCGAAAAAATAAATACCAATCTCCAACCGGATAAAGATATTAAAACGGGGGCTAAAAGGTAAACCAAAATAGTGCCGGCGGAGCTTCCCCACGACACAACAACGATTCCTTTTTGATATTCATCGTTTGTCATAGCAGATGTCATAATTTTTACAATTGGTGGCCACATAAAGCTTTGCGCAAAGCCGTTTATGCACCACACGACGAGCATAGCATATGGCGACGGACAAAGAGGGATTAAAAAATTCATCAAACACGTAACAAAGAGTCCTGAAAATACAAGCTTTTTAGGTTGCAATCTGTCACCTAAAAAACCGCTTACAAGCTGACCTGTGCCATAAGTTATAAAACTGCCTGTAACGGCAAGCGATAATGTGGATTTTAAAATATTTTCCGCAATTACCATTTCTGCAATTACTGCACCGTAATTTATGCGTGTTATGTAGCTTACCATATATGTAAATGCCATAAGGAATGTTAATTTTTTTGCACGCATTTCCAACCACCTCCAACCAAATACATATTATAAACCCAACCTGTACCATTGTCAAGCATTTTTTGCATATAATCTTTTAAAAAAAATATAAATAATTATATAAAGATATTTTTGTAAAATTTTGGGGGTATTTTTTTGAAGATAACTGCATTTTTACTTATTTTTACACTTTTAATTTCAGGTTGTTCATCAAAAAATGTATTTAAAGATGAAATTGCAGATGAAGTTTGGAACGATAAAGCGATTTCAGTCACAAATGAGCTAAATCCCAACGGATATGCATCTCTTCCGAACAAGGTTTGCGGTTGGGGTCTTAAAAAAAACTTAAATGCACCGCCCGAAGTTCCGCAAAATATCATATCACTTTTAGAAAAATATGACTCGTATTATATAGGAAAAGATACAGAAAAAGTTTTGTATTTAACCTTTGACGAAGGATATGAAAACGGATATACCGCAAAAATTTTAGATGTTTTAGAAGAAAAAGAGGTGCCCGCCGCATTTTTTATAACAGGACCGTACTTAAAAAAAGAAAAAGAGCTTGTAAAGCGTATGGTAGATGAGGGGCATATTGTTGGAAATCACACAGTAAATCATCCATGTCTGCCTGAAATTGACAGTGCAGAAAAAATAAAAAAAGAGCTTTTTGATTTAGATGAAGAATTTTACAAAGAGTTTGGAAAAAGAATGAAGTTTTTGCGTGCACCGAGAGGTGAATTTTCAGAAAGGACACTTGCGCTGACAAATGATTTAGGGTATACAAATGTTTTCTGGAGTTTTGCTTATAAAGATTGGGAGGTAAACAATCAAAAAGGAGCAGAGTATGCGTATAAAGAAATTATGAAAGGTACATTTCCGGGTTGCATACTTTTGCTTCATGCGGTTTCTAAGGACAATGCAGAGGTTTTAGGGCGTGTTCTTGATGACTTAAAAAGTGACGGTTACGTTTTTAAATCACTTGAAAATCTTGTAAAATGAAGTTTTAATTTCTAAACATATTTTTGTAAGGCGCAGGCAAACATAGCTATTGAAAGTAACAGGCATAGGAGATGAAAGCATTGCAAACCCTGCGTCTAAAAAAACGCTTGATAATTTTCTTTACGCTGATTTTAGCAGTTGCGCTTACGATAGGTGCGGAGCTTAATTTAAGATATCCGCACGAAATGAACCTTTATAGTGGCGAAAGGTTATATGCACGCGAGGGACTTCCGTATACGCTCGAAATCCCTGCAAATATTGGCGGTGTGCTATTAGACGACGGCAAAGTTAAAAGAGATACATCACTTTTAGAAAACGATTACAGCGCAAAATTAAAGCTTTTTGGCATAATTCCTGTAAAAACTGTAAACGTAAACGTTTTAGAGGAAAAATCTCTTACAGTCAGCGGTAAAACAATCGGCATAAAGATGTTCACAGAGGGTCTTTTGGCAGTTGGAATAAGCGACATAACAGATATAAACGGCAAAAGTCATAATCTTGGCAATCTGTATGGTATAAAAACAGGGGACATTATCCTTTCAGCAAACGATAAGACACTTTTTAATACCGAGGATTTGGCTGACGCAATTGAAAATTCGAAAGATAGTATTAATCTAACGATTAAAAGAGGGGATAAAACCTTTCAAAAAGAAGTCTATCCAATTGAAACCAAAGACGGCTTAAAGCTTGGCATTTGGGTGCGTGACAGCACTGCAGGCATTGGAACACTTACGTTTTTAGATGGGGATACATTGTCATTTGGCGCACTTGGTCATCCTATTGCCGATAGCGACACAGGCGTTTTAATGCCTGTATCAAGCGGAACTATTTGCGATGCCTCGGTAGTTGGAGTAAATAAGGGTGAAGCAGGCATTCCGGGTGAGCTAAGAGGGGTTTTTAAAGGCGAAAAAAGCCTGATAGGCGAAATCGAAAAAAATACTGAGCAGGGAATTTTCGGGAAAATAACTGACTCCTGCAAATATCTAAACGGCGAAAGCTTCCCAATATGCTCACGTAACGGAATATCCGAGGGAAAAGCTCAAATTCTTTCAAATATCGACGGCGAAAAAATCGAATGCTTTGATATAGAAATTGAACGTGTTATGAGATATAATATTGATAATTATAAGGATTTAGTAATTAAAGTTACAGATAATAAACTACTCGAACAAACAGGCGGCATCGTTCAGGGAATGTCAGGTTCACCCATCCTGCAAAATGGCCGAATTGTGGGAGCTGTAACTCACGTTTTTGTAAATGACCCGACGAGAGGGTATGGGATATTTATTGAGAATATGCTCACTAAAGTTGAGAACTAAAAAACGCTCGCCTATATTTGTTATAGGTGAGCGTTTTTTTGTTAATTTGCAGATACATCTGCAATAAGCATTTCAAGAAGAATTTTTCCGTCTATTGAGTTTGATTTTAGCTCTGAGTCGCATTTTGCGCACGCAGAGATTAGTTTTTTTAAGTCGCTGTATGAAAATTTTGAGCAATCAGACACGTATTTTTTTGCGATAAACGGGGACTTAAATCCTAAATTCATCATTATTTCGGTTTGGGACAAGCCTTCTTCTATTGCAATTTTTGTATTCATAAGCTTATCGGCAGTTGAGGCAATCAGCGCTAAAATTTTGACCTCGTGTTCTCTTAGATAGAAGAGGTCAGAGAGTTTTTTTAGGGCGATATCAGGCTTTTTTGCGATGACGGCATCTAACATTTCAAAAATTTTATTTTCGACAGAGGGCGTCACAACCGCACGTATATCGGGCATATTAACCTCGGTTTTTCCTGTTGTGTAGGCGCAGAGCTTGAGCGCTTCATTTTTTACCGCCGTCATTCCGCCCGAGCAAATCTGAGCAAGGTATGCCGCATCGTGAGGACTGATACGCCTACCCATAGTTTTAAAAAGGTTTACAGTCCAGCGTGTCATTTCCTGTTCGGTTAAAAAGCCAAACTCAAATGCCGCATTTTCTTTTGCAATTTTTTTATAAAGTGCACTTCTTTTATCAACCTCGGCTTCATCAAAAATAATGCAGACTTCAGCAGGAATTTCCTTTAAACGTTTTTCCCAGTATTCACGGTATTCCTGTTTTGCACCTGTTTTGGAATCGGACTTAAAAATATATGAATTTTTAAAAACGAGCATTTTCTTTTCTGCCATAAACGGAAGAGTTTCGATAGCATCGTTAACATCTGATATTTTATAGTTTTTATCCTCAAAATAAAAATTGTCCATATCAGGAAAATTTGTATCTTCCATTCGCTCTATGAGCTTATTTTTATAATGATTCTTTAAAAAAACCTCTTCGCCGAAAAACAAAAAGACATTTTGGCTTATTTCGCTCTCTTCGAGAAGCTTTTTTATTGCATCGAGGCTCATATTTTTTAAATCTCCTTTAGCCAATAGAATTGATTGTTTACTTTTTTATTTTATCATAAAAAGCTAAAAAAGTAAATAACCAATGTTTTTATAGAATATAATACGAAAGCGAAATTGTTTCGTAAAAATTTCGTTGACACGCTTTTTTTTAAGTGTTACAATGTGCTTGTAAAATAAAAAAACTCTATTTTAAGGAGCGTGTTTTATATGTCAAAGTTTAACATAGGTTGGAGCGAGGTAAGCATTACGCCTGATAAAAAGGTGAGCCTCGCAGGTCAGTTTTATGAAAGAATTTCAGAATACGTTGAAACACCGATTACCGCAACTGCCATGGCTATTGAGGCAGACGGTGACCATATGGTAATCTGTTCGTGTGACTTAACTTCAATTGGTTCAAATCTTATGGACCTCGTGCGTGAAAAGCTTAGCGGGGTTGAAGGCTTAAATCCCATGAACGTTATTTTAAACGCAACTCATACTCACACATCTATTAAATATACAAATTCAAGAAGAATTAAGGCAGACTCAAGCCTTACTGTACTTCAGGATTTTCTTCCTGAGGGCAAAAGCTACAAAAAGCTCGTAGAAGCAGATAATAGCGTAATGCAGGGCGATGAAGGTCTTTATTTTATCGCAGAACGTGTAACTGAGGCTGTTAAAAAGGCTTGGGAAAACAAAAAACCTGCAATGTATGCTAATGAATTTGGTCGTGCAGCAGTTGGTATGTGCCGCAGAGTTTGTTACAGCGACGGAAGTGCAAAAATGTGGGGCGATGCCGACACTGCAACATTTACGCATTTAGAGGGCGGAAACGACTCAGGTATTGAGCTTCTCTTTACCTTTGATGAAAACAAAAAGCTTACAGGTATTGTTGCAAATATTGCGTGTCCGTCACAGGTTGTTGAGCAGAGAAGCTTCATTTCTTCTGACTACTGGGGCAAGGTTAAAATTCTTCTTCGTGAAAAATTTGGTGAAGACCTCTTTGTGCTTTGCTTAGGCGGTGCAGGCGGCGACCAGTGCCCACGTGACCTTGTTCGTTGGGTTGACCCTGAAACTCCTATTGATGACCCGAATGTTTTTAGAGCAAAGCCCAGCCACAGAAAAGCTGACCCTTCTATGTATGATATCGGCGGTACATGGAAGATAGGTAAGCGTGTTGCAAGAGAAATTATTGATGTTTTTGAAGAGATGCCTGATGAAGACATTAAATCAGATGCAGAATTTTCTCACGAAAATATTACGCTTGATCTTCCGCTCAGAAGAGTTACACCTAAAGAATATGAAGTGGCTAAAAAGGCAATTGAAGAGTTTGTTGCTAAAGCTGATTCAATTAACTTTGCAGATAACGCTGCAATGCACGTTCATGCAGGTACAATTTCAAGATATAAACAACAGGAAACAATTGATATTTATCCCACGGAGGTACATATCGCACGTTTTGGCGATGTTGCTTTTGCAACAAATGCATTTGAGCTTTTCTTAGACTATGGTAACCAGATTAAAGCAAGAAGTAAAGCAGCTCAGACCTTTATTGTTCAGCTTGCGTGTGCAGCGGATGGATATCTTCCTACTGAAAAGGCTGAAAAGGGAAGCCATTATTCTGCTTACGTTTCAAGCGGTGTGACAGGTCACGAAGGCGGAGATATTTTAGTTAGAAAAACTCTTGAAAAAATAAATAAGCTTTGGGATTAATTTTACATTTAAAAAAGAGTAGGAAAACGATAAGTTTTCCTACTCTTTTTGTAAGTTTAAATAATAATTTATGCTAAAAGTTCTTTTGCAAATTGAGCGATTGTAAGCTCTTCGTTTGTGGGAACAACAAGGATTTTAACGCCTGCATCGTCTGTTGAAACGATAGCTTCTTTTCCGCGAACCTTGTTCTTTTCAGAATCAAGCTTAATTCCGTATGCATCTAAATTTGAAACGATTCTTTCTCTCATTTCAGCGCTGTTTTCACCAACACCTGCAGTAAATACGATAGCGTCAACTCGGCCGAGTGCTGCCATATACATACCAATGTAGCGTTTTACAGTGTAAGCAAAGATGTCAAGAGCGAGTTTAGCACGTGCATTTCCCTTGTCAGCTTCAGCTTCAACATCACGGAAGTCACTTGAAATACCTGATACGCCGTCAACACCTGATTTTTTGTTCATAATGGTGTTCATTTCATCAATTGTAATGCCTTCTTTTTCCATGATGAAAGGAATGATAGCGGGGTCGATATCACCGCAACGTGTACCCATTTCAACACCTGCAAGGGGAGTGAAGCCCATTGATGTATCGATACATTTTCCACCTTTTACAGCAGCAAGTGATGAGCCATTACCTAAGTGACAGGTGATGATGTTTAAATCTTCAATCGGTTTTCCGAGCATTTCAGCAGCACGCTTTGAAACATAGTAGTGGCTTGTGCCGTGGAAACCATATCTTCTAACCTTATATTTTTCATAATATTCATAAGGAAGAGCGTAAGTATAAGCTTCAGGCGGCATTGTCTGATGGAAAGCTGTGTCAAACACACCAATCTGGGGAACGCCGGGCATTGCCTGCTCGCAAGCCTCAATACCGATAAGGTTTGCAGGGTTATGTAAAGGTGCAAGTACGCTGCACTCTTTTAAAACTTCTTTAACTTCGTCTGTGATGATAACAGAGCTTGAGAAAGCTTCACCGCCGTGAACTACACGGTGACCAACTGCGCCGATTTCGCTCATATCTGCAATAACGCCGTGTTCTTTAGATACTAAAGCGTCAATTACGAGCTTGATAGCGTCAGCGTGTGTCGGCATAGGCTCTTCAATCTTAACAGCATCTTTTCCGGCAGGAGTATGCTTTAAAAGAGAACCTTCAATACCAATTCTTTCACAAAGACCTTTTGCCATGAGCTCTTTTGTATCCATATCAATAAGCTGATATTTAAGTGAAGAGCTACCTGCATTTATTACTAATACCTTCATTTTTCATTGCCTTTCTTACTCACATATTTTCTTTCAGCCTGCCGTGAGAGGAGCGGGCTTTTATAAAAACTTTAATATAAATTACGCTTTTTTACCCTGAGCCTGTACGCATGTGATAGCACAAACACCAACGATATCTTCAGCAGAGCATCCACGAGATAAATCGTTAACAGGTTTTGCAATACCCTGAGTGATAGGTCCGTATGCTTCAGCTTTAGCTAAGCGCTGTGTAAGCTTGTACGCAATGTTTCCGCAGTTTAAGTCCGGGAATACTAAAACGTTTGCATGACCTGCAGTTTTAGAGCCGGGAGCCTTTGACTGACCGATTGCAGGAACGATAGCAGCGTCAGCCTGTAATTCGCCGTCTAAATCTAAGTCAGGAGCTTTTTCTTTAGCAAGCTTTGTTGCAAGCTGCATTTTGTCTACAAGCTCGCTTTTTGCGCTTCCGTATGTTGAATATGAAAGCATAGCAACATGAGGCTCAGCTTCAATTAAGTTCTTAAATGATTCAGCTGAAGAAAGTGCGATTTCTGAAACTGCATCAGCATCAGGATTTTCGTTAAGACCAGAGTCTGCATAAATGAATGTGCCGTTGTGACCATATTCACAATCCGGAACAACCATAACGAAGAATGCACTAACGAGTTTTGTGCCGGGTGCGGTTTTAAGAATCTGTAAGCAGGGACGAAGTACGTTAGATGTTGAGTTAACAGCACCTGCAACCATACCGTCAGCCATATCAAGCTTTACCATCATAACGCCGTAGTAAAGCACGTTTGTCATAGTTTCGAGAGCTTTTTCAGGTGTCATACCTTTAGCTTTTCTCATTTCATATAATTTATCTGCAAAATCCTGAAGATTTTCAGCTTTTTCAGGGTCGATGATTTTTGCAGCAGAAATGTCAAGACCAACTGCTAAAGCCTTAATCTTTTCTTCGTTACCTAAAAGAATGATGTTTGCAATTCCTTCTTTTAAGATAATGTCAGCAGCTTTGACGGTTCTGATGTCTTCGCCTTCAGCTAAAACGATTGTCTTTTTGTCTGATTTTGCTCTTTCCTTTATTCTGTCTAAAAATTTGCTCATTTTTATACCGTAGCCTTTCTGCTCACTGTAATTTCTTATGCGTTTTTGTGAGCGTAAAAACGCACGAAAACAAAGCATGGCACAACTGATGCAATACTTTGTTTATTTTTTATTTACTTATATTATATAATAAAGTTAAGAGAAAATAAATGTAAAAATTTAACGTTTTTTGTTTTAATTTTACATTTTTGTGTTGTGCAAATTAAACAAAGCAAAAAAAGTTAATTTACACCTTATTTAAGTAATAAACGTGTAAACCAAAGTCCGCACAAAAAGCCTGTGAGGTCGGCTATGAGAGCTGCTTTTACCGTAAAACGTGAATTTTTTATGCCGACAGACCCAAAATACACAGCAATTGCATAAAATGTGGTTTCGGTTGACCCCATAATAACCGAGGCGGCACGACCAATGAGCGAGTCCGCGCCGTAGGTCTTTAAAAGGTCTGAAACTATTGCAAGTGAGCCGCTTCCTGAAATCGGGCGAAGAAGACCTAACGGGATAAGCTCAGACGGGATTTTAAAAAAGCTTGTTATGGGTGATAAAAAGGAGGTTAAAAATTCTAAAGCACCTGATGTGCGAAACATATAAATTGCGGCAAGGAGAGCGCAAAGCGTCGGCATAATTTTTATAGTAACTTTCATTCCGTCTGCTGCGCCGTCTAAAAATGCACCTAAAACATCAATTTTTTTTAAAAGTCCAAACAAAACTATGCCCAAAATAAACGCAGGCATTATATATACTGTTATTTTTGAAATGAGCATAAATTAAATTTTCCTTTCGGAGTTTTTTTGAAAAAATTTTGCAAAAACTATGCCGACTGTGAGAGCTAAAACAGATGAAATCCACGCAGGGATTATGATTTCAAAAGGATTTAAAGAGCCTGCGCTTAGTCTGAGTGCTATGACCGTTGACGGAATTAACGTAACTGATGCCGTATTTATAACCACAAACATACACATAGAGTTTGATGCAACAGTTTTATCGTGACTTTCTTTTTTCAATTCCTCCATTGCTTTTAGTCCGAGCGGAGTTGCGGCGTTTGAAAGTCCCAAAAGGTTTGCAATTATATTCATTACAATAGCAGAAAAAGCAGGACTTTTTGGTGAAAGCTCAGGGAAAATGAGGTGAATAACAGGAGAAAATATCTTGGCGATTTTTTCGGTAAGTCCTGACCTTTTTGCAATCTCCATAAGTCCTGACCAAAAGCACATTGTCCCCAAAAGTGAAATTGTCATATTTATTCCCTCGGCACTGCCTTTTAGCGCAGCGTTTGTAACATTTTGAGGCGTGTTTGTTAAAATACCAAAAAGAAAAGAAACAATAATCATAAGTGCCCAGATGTATGTAAGCATAAAAAAACCTCCAAATCATAGCTAATAAATAGTATGATTCGGAGGCTAAATTTATGAAATTTATTTGCTTAAAAGAAGGTTAATAAGCGTGCAACCCTTTTCAACATAAATACCTGCTTTGGCAGCATTTTTTTCTGTATATGTAAAGTCATTTTCCTTTTCGTCATTTGATTTATAAATAACAAAAGGAACGGGCTCACGTGTATGCGTCATAAGGTCAAGCGGTGTGGGGTGGTCGGGAGTAATCAAAACCGCAAAAGGCTCGCCCGTAGATTTTAAATACTCGGTAACAGGACCTACGATTTTTTCGTCAATAAGCTCAATTGAGCGTACTTTATTTTCTGTTTCGTGTCTGTGACCGCATTCGTCAGCCGCTTCAACGTGTATGTAAACAAATTCGCTGCCGTTTTTAAACTCATTTATTGCAGCATCGGCTTTGCCCGAAAAATTCGTATGCACATTTCCTGTTGCGCCGGGGACTTCAATTACGTTCATTCCAGTACCTTTTCCGATTCCTTTTAAAAGGTCAACGGCTGAAATCATAGAGCCTTTAACGCCGAATTTTTCATAAAAATTATCAAGGCTCGGCTTAGTTCCTTCGCCCCAAATCCAAAGAGAATTTGCAGGATTTAAGCCTCTTTTTATCCTGTCAAGGTTTACGGGGTGGTCTTTTAAAAGCTCATAGCTTCTCTTCATTATTTCTAAAATAACGCTGTCGCCTGCACCGTTTGGAAGATAGTCGCGAACTTCGCGTTTTGAAATGTCGTGCGGAGGAGTGAGTTTAATTTCGGTTGAACCGCCCGACCAAATCATAAGGTGGCGATAGCTTATTCCCGAATAAAGCGCAATATTTTCATATATAAGCTTTTCTTTTAAAAACTCGATAAGCTTTGTTGATTCTTCGGTTGAAATTTCATCAGATGAATAATCAACCATTGTTTTGTCAGCATAATTTTCATCATCTGATAACGTTACAAGGTTTGCTCTAAACGTTACATCGCCATCTTTTAGCGGTGCGCCGATAGAAAGAGCCTCGAGTGGCGAACGACCCGTATAATACAAAAATGGGTCATAACCCAAAACGGAGAGATTTGCAACATCGCTTCCGGGGCTTAGTTTATCATCAACAGTTTTTGCAAGACCTAAAACACCTTTTTTGCAAAGTGCATCAATATTTGGCTTTTTTGCACATTCAAGTGGCGTTTTGCCGCCTAATTCTTCATTTGGCGTATCTGCCATTCCATCTCCTAAAAATACAACATATTTCATAGAAATCATCCTTTCCTTTGCGTTCTATTTAAAACTTTTTGGCGTAACATATACAGTTTTGTTGTCTGTGTAAATAACAAAACCGGGTCTTGCGCCATTTGGTTTTTTTACATATTTTATAAAAGTATAATCAACGGGAACTTTATCCGCCTGCTTTGCCTTACTGCTAAAAGCTGCAGCCTCAGCTGCTGCCAAAATTGCAGTTTCACTAAAGCTTCTGTCGTGCTCGTGGCGAATAACAACGTGCGAGCCGGGAATGTCTTTGGTGTGAAACCAAAGGTCTGCACCCCTTGACATTTTAAGGGTTAAAAAGTCATTTTGTTTGTTGTTTTTTCCGACAAAAACTGTAAATCCGTCATCGGTTTTGAAACTATCAATATCAGGGGAGTAGGCGGCAGTTTTTTTGCGCTTGTTTTTTTCGGGTGTGGCTTTAATGTACCCTTCTGCCGATAATTCCTCACGAATTTCAGCAAGGTCTGCAAGGTTTTGTGCTTTTTGCAGCTCTTCTTCAACTGTTTCTAAATACAAAAGCTCCGACTTTGTTTTTTTGATTTCTTCAGTTAAAAAAATTTCAGCATTTTTTAGCTTGTTGTAACGCTTAAAATACTTTTGAGCGTTAGCAGAGGGCGAAAGCGTCTTATCAAGTGGTATTGATATCTCTTCCATTTCAGGAGAGTTATAATTTACTGCTAAAACGAAATCGTCGCCCTTTTTAATTTTATACATATTTGCAGTAATCAGCTCGCCATTTATGCGAAAGCTTTCTTTTTTTTCGGAATCTGCAAGCTCTTTTAGCTGAACTTCATATTTTTTTGCACATCTTGCCAGATTATTTGCGACAAGCTTTGCAAGGCTTGCGCTTTTAACTGCCATTCGCTCCTTTTGCGAACGGGTTTTATAAAAAGTATCGATTACCTCGCTTATTGACTCAAAATAAGTAACTTCTGCAAAATTTTCATATTGACTAATTTCAATTGATGAAAAATCAATAAGCTTTCCGCTTTCGGTGTTTTCGATAATGCAGGGACGAAAAATATCGCCCTTGACGTTATTAAAAACAGAATTCATCGCAGTTGCCAAATCAAGAGAAGCACTAAAGTCAATTTCCGCTCCGCATTTGTCTGAAAGACCTGCAATATAGGCAATTTCACGTGCGGTAAGTGCGCTTATTCCCAAAAATGAAGACGAAATGAATTTGTCAGCGTTAAAAGAGTCTGGAATTTCTTTAAAAAAGTCCGTAAACTCGGCAAGTCCAAAATATAGCGGATTTTCTTTTTCCTGAACGGGAGGATATAAATATTCCGACCCGGGAAGAAGCTGACGGAGCGAGCTTACCGAAAAATCAACGTGCTTTATACTCGATAAAATTTTGTTATCTTCACTGACTAAAATAATATTGCTGTGGCGACCCATAATTTCAATGATAAGCGTTTTTATAACCGTATCGCCAAATTCATTTTTTGTTTCAATTGAAAACTCAATTATTCGCTCAAATCCGGGCTGAACAACATCTACTATTTTGCCGTTTATAAGATGCTTTCTAAGTAGCATACAAAACATTGGGGGAGTAGCAGGATTTTCGCGTGATTCGTCCGTTATGCAAGCTCTTGGAATGTTTGCGTTTGCCGAAAGCAAGAGCTTAAAAGAGGCGCCCGGTGCGTGCAGCGAAAAAATGAGTTCATCGTTTTCGGGCTGATATATTTTATCTATTCTAAGGCCGTTTAGCTTACTTTTAAATTCAGCGGTAAGAGCCTTTACACATAAAGCGTCAAGTGCCATTTGTTTCGTCCTTTCTTGTGGCAAGTATGCTTGTAATTTCAGGAACAGGAGCAATTTTTTTGTCATTTTTTTTGATAATAAAAGCATAAATTGCAATTATTCCGACAGAAATTGTCGTTGCAAAAATATGATTATCAAGTAAAGCAAATATTAAGCAATACGCAAAAACAAAAACGATTACGGGGAGAATAAATATTAAAAAAAGTGCAGAATTTGCAGTTTTATCTGAAAGCGAAACCAAAACCTTGTCACCGCAAACTGCGTTTTTGGTATTTAAAACCCGAGAAAGATGATGTTTTTTTTCGCAAGCACCGCAACCTGTGCAGTTTTCGCCGCAGGCACTGCTGCGAGCAAATAAAACTGTTGCATATTTTCCTTCTGTTTTCATTACTGTTCCTGTTTTAATCATTTTTTTCTCCTAATTATAAGCTGTCTGCAATCTGCATAAGCTTTTTAAATCTGTGATTTACGCCCGAACGGCTTATAGGTGTTTTTAGCATCGAAGTAAGCTCAGAAAGGCTTGCTTCGGGGTTTTCAAGTCTTAAAAGCGCAAGCTCCTTTAAACCGTCGGGGAGGCTTTCTATGCCTTTTTTATCAATAATTTTTTTTATGCTCATTGTCTGGTGCATAGCGGCACTTGCTGTTTTAACAACGTTTGCCGTTTCGCAGTTTACTCTGCGGTTAACAGAGTTTTTCATATCCTTCATTATTTTTATGTTACAAAGCTCAAGCATTGAATCGGTTGCGCCCATTGCCGCTAAAATATCGCTTATCTTTTCGCTGTCTTTTATGTAAGTCACATAGTTTGACTTACGCACTATTGTTTTTGCGCCAAAAAGAGCAGCATTCATAATCTCTGTAAGCGACTGCGAAAGACCGAAATAATGAGTTTCAATTTCTAAGTGATAGCTTTTTTCGGGTGAATTAACAGAGCCTCCGCCCAAAAAAGCACCTCGGAGAAAAGAGCGTGCGCAGCACTCGTCCTGAACTAAAAACGGGTCAACTACAAATTTTACAATGCCGTCTTTATTTAGTCCTGTTTCAGTTAAAACCTTAAAAAGCAGAGAGTCGGTGAGTTCAATCGAAAAAGTGCTTCCCCGGCTTTTCTTTTTTGTTTGATTTATTGTTATATTTTCGCCAAAAAGCTTTTTTATTAGTGAAAAAACACGTCTTGCAACGGCGGCATTTTCAGTTTTTACCGTCAAAACCTCTTCGGGAGAGGGTTTATATGTTCCGCAAAATGAAATTATTCCCAAAAGCTCGGCACGCGAGCAACACTTGGTTTGAATTTCACATCTTGCAAGCTCGTTTTTTACATCTGATGAAAAAGACATCTGTAAAACCAACCTTTATTATTATTTTGTATCATACCAGCTTTTACCCGTATTCATATCCACCTTTAAAGGTACACGCAAAGCTGCCGCATTTTCCATTTCTTCTTTTAAGATTTTCTGTGCGAGTAGTGCCTCTGATATATGAGCCTCTACAATCAGTTCATCGTGCACCTGAAGAATAAGACGGGATTTTTTACATTCCTTTTTTAATCTGTTATAAACATTTACCATAGCAAGCTTAATTATATCTGCCGCTGTTCCCTGGATTGGTGTGTTCATTGCAACACGATTTCCAAAGCTTTTAAGCTGATGGTTTTTGGCATTTATTTCAGGAATGTCACGACGTCTTTTAAACTCTGTTAAAACGTATCCGTTTTTTTCAGCAAAGGCTACTGTGTCTGCCATATATTTTCTTACGTTAGGATAGCTTCCGAGG
This sequence comes from Clostridia bacterium, assembly GCA_017935435.1. GTDB lineage: Bacteria > Bacillota > Clostridia > UBA1381 > UBA9506 > RGIG9126. The sequence goes on from JAGBHP010000059.1 coordinate 17,659, forward strand.
TATTCTTCGATATATGCCTTTGCTTCTTTAATGGAAATATTTAAGTCACGAGAAAGCGAAAATTCGCCCATTCCGTAAACCAAGCCAAAGTTAATTGCTTTTGATGCACTTCGCATTTCGGTTGTGACGTTTTCGGGAGAAACACCAAAAATTTTTGATGCCGTACTTGCATGAATGTCAAAACCGCTTTTAAATGAAGCTATCATATTTTCGTCATTTGCGATATGCGCAAGAACACGTAGTTCAATCTGTGAATAGTCTGCATCTACTAAAACAAATTCATCGTTTTCTGCAACAAACATTTTGCGCATTTCACGCCCCAAAGGCGTTCTGACAGGTATATTTTGGAGATTTGGCTCTGCTGAGCTAATTCTTCCTGTTTGCGTAACAGTCTGATTAAGACTTGAGTGTATTCTGCCTGTTTTTGGGTTTATTACAGAAAGTAAGCCAAGTGCATAGGTGGAATTTAGTTTAGAAAGCTGACGGTATTCTAAAATTTTATCGATTATTTCGTGTTTGCCCGAAAGCTTTTCTAAAACCTCAGCATTTGTAGAGTAGCCTGTTTTGGTTTTCTTTTGTGCGGTAAGTCCAAGCTCTTCAAATAAAACCACACCGAGCTGTTTGGGCGAATTTATGTTAAATTCGTGACCTGCTAAATCATAAATTTCATCGGTCAGTGAGTTTATTCTAAGAGTGAGGGAATTGCCAAACTCAATTAAGCTTTCCTTATCAACCTTAAAACCGCAGATTTCCATACTTGCTAAAACATAAACAAGCGGCATCTCAATTTTTTCAAAAAGATAAGTAAAATCTTTTTGGGTAATTTCATTTTCAAGTTTTTCGTAAAGCGAAATAAGCGCACAAACTTTTTTTGCAAGCTTGTCCTCACCTTCAGCAGACATTAAATCAGCAAGAGATACCTGACCGCAATCTTCGGCAGAACCCTCTAACGAAATGTCACAAAAGTCTGAAATAAGCTCGGAAAAATCATAGTTTTTGCGAGCAGGCGATACTAAATATGCCGCAATTTCTGTATCAAAATTTACATTTTCACACGCAATACCGTATTTATCAAGAAAAATAATGTCTTCTTTTAAATTATGAGTTGTTTTCGTAAAATCGGTGCTTTCAAAAAAGCTTTTTACATCTTCGCAAGCGGATTTTGAAAACTCTGCATAATATACATTTTCGTTGTTTTCGCAAAAAGCAATTGCAGGGGCAGATTTATCGAGCATATAGAAAATATTTTTGCCACCAAAAGAAGAAACTGCTTTTTTAAAATCATCACCTGACGAAAGCTTAGTAATCTTGCCAAAAGTTACCTCTTCTTTTTGAACTGAGCTAATTTCATTTCCCGAAAGACCTTCAATTTTCTTTAAAAACGTCTTAAATTCAAGCTTTTTAAAAAGCTCTGTAAGCTTTACATAATCCCATTCATTAGTTTTAGCGTCATCAGTTACAAAATCTAAGGGAACATTTTTATCAATTGTAGCAAGATCTAAGCTTAAATATGCGTTTTCTTTATTCTCTATAAGCTTTGAAACCATAGATTTAGTAATTTCGCCCGAGTCTAAATTTTCATACACGCCGTCTAATGATTTATATTTTGAAATAAGAGCAAATGCGCCTTTTTCGCCAATGCCGCTGACACCGGGAATGTTATCCGATTTATCGCCCATTATCGCTTTACAGTCGATAAATTCTGTGGGGGTAACGCCGTAGGTTTTAAAAACCTCTTCGGCATCATAAATTTTCGTGTCAGTTTGTCCCATACGGGTTGTAACAAGATAAATTTTTGTGTTTTCGCTTGCAAGCTGTAAATCATCTTTATCGCCTGAAAGCACGCAGCACTCAACCGATTCATTATCGCACATTTTTGAGATTGTACCGATGATATCATCTGCCTCATATCCCTCTTTTTCAATTACGGGGATATTCATAGCCGTCAGAATTTCCTTTAAAAGAGGAAATTGAGGAGCAAGTTCATCGGGCATAGGCTTTCTTGTAGCCTTGTAGCCGTCATACATTTTGTGGCGGAAAGTAGGCGCTTTTAAGTCAAATGCCGCCGCAATATGAGTAGGGGAGAGCTCGTCGATATATTTAAAAAGGATGTTTAAAAAACCGTAAATGCCGTTGGTAAATATTCCTTCCTTTGTAGAAAGAATACGTATTCCGTAGAATGCACGGTTTAATATACTGTTTGCATCAATTAGTAAAAAACGCATTTTTTTAGTCCTTTCTGTATTCAAAAATCTTATTTTCGCTGTCAATTATGATTACCAAATCGCATAGCGGAGTGATTTTTTCTATACCATCCTTACCTAAAACAAAAGTGGCAGTAGAAAGAGCGTCACCAAGCGCACCTTCCTTTGAAACTATGGTTGCACTATTTATTCCGTTTTCTGACGGTCTGCCTGTTTTTGGGTCAATTATGTGATGATAACGCTTGCCGTTTTCTTCAAAATATCTTTCGTAGCTTCCTGATGTTATTACGCATATATCTTCTTCTGCGGTTATGGTATGTATGCTTTCTCCACGTGCGCCCGTCGGATTTTGAATGCCGATTTTAAAGGGTTTATAAAAACCACCGTTTGCTATACCTTCAAAAAACGCAAGAGGACGCTTGCCGATTGTGCAGATATTACCGCCAAGGTCTAAAATAGCATTTTCTACGCCGTTTATTTTAAGCGTTTGTGCCGCACGGCTTGATGCGTAGCCTTTTGCAATTGCGCCCAAATCAATCGCCATTTCGGGCAGTTTAAAACGAATGGCAGAACTATTATCATCAAACTCTAAATTTTCTGTACCTGTTTTTTTAAGCGCAGCCTCTATTTCGGAGGTTTTCGGAACGTGTGCGTTTTCTGTATTAAACCCCCAAAGGTCAGAAACGGGTTTTAAGGTGATATCAAATGCACCAAAAGTTGAATTTGATAAACCAACTGCATATTTTATGAGGTGATAAACCTCGGGATTTACGCTTACAAAGCCGTTAGAGGCATTTTGGTTAATCTTTGAAATTTCGCTCTCTGGCGAAAACGCATTTAAAAGATTATCAAGCCTTTTTATTTCGTTAAAAGCTTCATCAACTGCTTTTTTAGCATTTTTTCCGTAGGCAGTAATCGAAATTACAGTATCTAACATATATTCTGTTTTTTTTACGCTTTTTTGAGGAATTGTGCCAAAAAAAAGTGAAATAAGCAAGACAAAAACCAATATATATTTTGTGTATTTCATAGTTTTACTCCGCTTTGTATAAATAATCATAAATGCGACGGTTATTTAAAACCTTGGTTACATAAAGCTCTGTTTCTCTGTATGGTATTTTGGTAAGGTTAACACCGTCTTGTGAATAAGTATTGTCTTTTAGCCAACGGTCTACAACGCCGGGCCCTGCGTTATATGCACATAACGCATTTTTTATGTTACCGTCATACATTTTTATAAGGTAATCTAAATAAAAGCACCCCATACGTATATTGTTTTCAGGCACAAAAAGATTTTCGCAAAGCTCGGGGGAGTTAGTTTTCTGCGCAATCCATTCAGCCGTGCTTTTTGTTATCTGCATTAAGCCGTATGCGTTTTTGTTTGACTCAGCATAGGTATTAAAGTTACTTTCTGCCTTTATAACGGCATTAACTAAACTCGGGTCAAGTGAATATTCATTGCAACAATCATATACTATTGGCTGATAATTTACAGGGTAAAAAAGCTTAGTTATGTTTTTGCGTTTAATAAAATTATAATAACTATAAGCCAAAAAATAATTTTTTTAAGCTTTATAACTTTAAACATTAATTATTCTCCAGATTTTCAATTATTTTGGTAATACTTTCTTTTAAATTGTCGATATTTTCGTTATTTTCAATTGTAAAATCACAAAGAGCAGAGTAGTAATCGTTGCTTTTTTGCGATTTTATTCTGTTTTCTGCCTCTGCTTGCGTTAGATTATCACGTGCTATTATTCGTTTTTTTCTTAAAAAATCATCTGCAACTACTGCGAGTGTAACATCGCATATTTCAGCAAGACCACCTTTATGAAGAAGAGGCGCATCAATAACGAAAAGAGAGTTATCAGTATTTTTTATCTCATTTAAAATATCTTCTTTAACATATTTATGTGTTATTTTATCTAAAATGTCAAGCTCAGAGCTATCTGAAAAAACGATTGCGGCAAGTGCCTTGCGGTTTAAGGTACCGTCATCATTTATTACTTTATCGCCAAAGTGATTTTTAATTTCATTTAGTGCGGGGCGGCCAGGCTCTACAATTTTTCGTGCGGTGAGGTCTGCATCAATTACGTGTGCGCCCCTTTTTTTAAAAAGTGCAGAAACCGAGGATTTTCCCGTGCCTGTTCCGCCTGTTAAACCGATAATTTTTTTCATTTTTTTCACTCTTCATTTCCTGCAGTAAATTTTGCAAGCTTATTTACGGCTCTTGGAATTGCATCTTTTGAATTGTTCCATGGTGCATCCTTAAAGCGGTAATCAAACTTTTTGGTAAACCAGTTTGTATCTTCGTTTAAGGTTTTTAATGACTTTAACTCAAGCTCAATTATTTCCTTTGCGAGTAACTCACCATTTTTTTCACCGAGCTCTGCTTTGGCATTTTTTAAAATAAGCTCAAAATGCGGAAGACAAAAACCGTTTGAATTAAGCACTTTTTCTTTAAATTCAGGCTCGTTTTTATAAAGATACCAAAAAACGCGAGCAAATTTTGTTAAGGTGTATTCGAGCTTGTCGCAAATAACACAACCCGAATTAAACTCGGAAACTTTTTTGGCAATTTCATCGCAAAAAGATGCTTTTTTTGCAAAAAGACCTTGTTTTTCAGGTGCAGGCACGCCTTCTGAAGTGTTAACTATTTCAGCTAAATGAGTATCTAAAACCAAAGCAAGAGAAAGTGCCTTTTGTTCTTTTAACAAAAACTCGAAATGTCTGCGGCAAAAGCCTTTTTTATTCGATTCAATTCTGCTTTCAGGTTCCATCATAGATGCGCCGAGCGCATATTCTGCCGCCTCTTTTTCAAGCTTTTTTTCAAGCTCGCAAAAAGGACATTCGCTAAGAGCAGCATATGCATCGGTAAGCGGAATTGTATATATTTTTTCTTTCAAAGTAAAAACCACCTTATGTACTATTTTAAATACATTAATATAGTATACCACAAATTTTTATATTTTTAAAGGAAAAAAGAGCAATTTTTTAAATTTATTCATACAAAAAAATTTTATGTCGCAAAATGTAAAAATCTTTTTTGATTCGACAGATAAAGTTTGACATTTTTCTTGCGACAATTGGTATATAATGGAAATTAATTTACGAGGAGGGATTTTCTATGACAAATGAAGAAGTAAAAGTTTATTCGAAAGAAAAAACAAAAAAAGTTAGTGCGGAAGGGTTTATTGAAAAATTGAAGCGGACAGGCTACGGAGAACTTTTGGAGTACGCAGTTATGTTTACGCTTTTTAGCGTAAGATTTTTGGGAAACCTTTCACCGCTCGGAATTGCTTATTTTGCGGCGGCTTTTCCAACTCAAAGGCGGAACTTTGGCATATTTTTTGCTTGCCTCGGTGTAGTTTTCGGAAGGTTTGGAATTGAAAGCCTCAAATATATGGGCGCAGTTGCAATTGTGTCGGCTTTTTCGATTTTTCTAAAAGAGGAAATTGCAAATAAAAAGGTTTTGTATGGACTGCTGGCATCTCTTAGCATTTTATCAAACGGCTTTATTTATGTAGCGTTTGACGGCTTTTTGGTTTACGACATTTTATTTTTGATGCTCGAATCAATTATAGCATTTTTTGCATATTTTGCATTTGAAAAGTCGGTATGTCTTATTCGTACCGTAAAAACAAGGAATTATTTTGAAACGGAAGAAACGCTTAGCTTGCTTATTTTATGCGCAGGAGTTATTTTAGCGCTTAAAAATCTTCCGTTTTGCACGCCGCTTGCGCATATAATTTCTATTTCGGTACTGCTTGCTTTAGGATATTCAAGCGGAGCGCAAGGCTCAAGTGCGGCAGGAATTGTGCTTGGACTTGTAAATGCGTTGGGAGAGCCGCTTGCAGCACAAACTGTAAGTGTTTACAGTCTTTGCGGATTTGGCTGCGGTATGTTTAAAAGTAAGGGAAAATGGGCGGTATGCCTTAGTTTTTTAGTTATAAACGCATTTTTTATGATGTACTTTAATTCGTCAATGGATAGACTGCTTACTGTTGGCTATATTGCAGTTGGTACTGCCGTTTTATATCTTCTTCCTGCATCTTTTTTAATGAGATTTGGTGAAATCGCAGAAAGTGCAGATAACACCTCTTTTTCGCCGCAGGAACGGCTTAAAGAGGTACTGTGCGATAAACTTAAAAGCGCATCAGTATCTTTTTCAGAACTTTCGGGAATATTTTCAAAAATAGTTGACTCAAAGCTTACGCCTGAGCTTTGCGATATAGATAGAGTTTATGACAGAACCTATAACGCAGTTTGCAAAAACTGCTCGATGAATAAGTATTGCTGGCAAAGCAAAGCAAATGATACATACGATTGCCTTGGGAAAATGCACGAGATGATGAAGGTGAGAGGCTATGCAATTGATATTGACGCACCAAAGCATTTTAAGGAGTATTGCATAAATTTCAACGAATTTTTGCTCACTTTAAATAAAGAATATGAAAAATTTCGTCTAAATCTTATGTGGGCAGGAAAAATAATCGAAAGCCGCAAGCTTATATCTGACCAGTTTGGTTGCATTTCAAGCGTTTTGGGAAAAATAAAAAAGGATGTCGGCAGTGATTTTGCCGAAAATATAAGACTTGAAAGAAAAATCCTTACATCGCTTGATAAAAAGGGAATTTTGGTAAGCAATGTATGTGTTTTAAATAATTCAGGCTATGAGGTTACAATGTCAAAGGACAGTTGTAACGGAAATTTGGAATGTTCAAAAATAATCGCATCGACAGTAAGCGAAATTTTAGAAGTTCCGATGCTTAGAGTTAACAGAAAATGCTCAGGCGATGTTTGCAGACTTCGCTTTTGCGAGCAGGCACGCTTTAAAATAGAAACAGGGAGCGCAACGGCGAAAAAAAGCGGAGAAAACAAAAGCGGTGACAGTTTTTCGTGTATGTTTATGCCCGACGGGAAATATGTCTGCGTTTTAAGTGACGGCGCAGGGAGCGGAAAAAGGGCAGGCGCTCAAAGTGCGGTAACTGTTGAGATGCTAAAAAGACTTTTAAACGTGGGATTTGACAAAGAAACATCGGTAAGGCTTATTAACAGTATTTTAATATCAAATAACGAAAAAGATGTTTTTGCAACGATTGATATATGCATTGTAAATCTCTATACAGGAACGGCAGAATTTTTAAAGACAGGGGCGGCACCGTCTTATATTAAAAAGGTAGATAGCGTAGAAGAAATTTCCTGCTCTTCTATCCCTGCAGGGCTGATTCCGGGAGAAAAAAGCGACTGTGCATACAGAGAAATTAAAAATGGCGAATACATAGTTATGGTAACTGACGGAGTAATTGAAAGCATCTTGCAAACGGGCAAAAAGCTTTCGGATATTTTAGGCTCTTTTTCGGGCGAAAGTCCGCAGATGGTTGCAGATGCTATAATGTCTTTTGCTGTTGCTGCATCAAAAGGCAGTCTTAAAGATGATATGACGGTTTTTGTAATTAAAGTGAGCGAGGAAATGTAAGTCTTGCAAAAAACAGATTTTTTTGCTATACTAAATACTATAAAAGTTTGTTTTTAGGAGGCAAAAGTATGGAATATAAAAGATTTGATAATGTCATTTTTGTAAGGATTGATAAAGGCGAGGAAATTTTAGAAAAGGTTAAAGAAGTTGCGATGAATGAAAAAATTAAGCTTGCCCATATAAGCGCATTGGGTGCAACTGACGATTTTACTGTCGGAGTGCTTAAAATTGACGAAAAGAAATATATTTCAAACACATTTAAAGGCGATTTTGAGATTGTATCTCTTACCGGCACGATTACAACTATGAATGATGAGTTTTATGCCCATCTTCATATGAGTGCAGGGGATAAGGAAGGAAAGGTTTTCGGAGGACATTTAAACCGTGCGCAAATCAGCGCAACGTGCGAAATGGTAATAAATGTGTGTGACGGCAAAGTGGAAAGAAAATTTGACGATAAAACAGGACTTAATCTGTTTAGCTTTTAAAAAATAATGTAAATATCTACCATGGGGGGTGAGAGTGTTTTGGAAAAAGAGTATATGGACCATAATTTTGAGGGCGAAATATGCTTAGAACGCATTAAAAGTAAGCTCCCCTGGGATATGCCCAAAATGCACTCTCACAATTATCACGAGCTTTATTTTCTCGTTTCGGGAAGCCGAAAATATTTTGTCGGTCATACGATTTATGATGTTTCGCCCGGAGATATCGTTATTATTCCGCAAAATGAACTCCACAGAACGAGTGGCGGTGTGGCAGGATATGAAAGATATGCTCTGTATTTTTCTGACGCCTTAACAGAGGATTTTAAAAAGGAAATGGGAAATGAGTTTTTTGAAAAAATCCTTAAATTAGGGTCTGTAAATTTACCGGGATATGCTAAAGAAAAGGTTTTTTCCTTATTAAAAGAAATAGAGCAGGAACAAAGAAAAAGCGATGAGTTTTCATCTTTGGTTATAAAAAGAGCGTTATATAATATCTTTATTACTATTTTAAGGCACGGAAGCAAAATAAAGCAAAACAGTAATAAAAAAATTGACGCAATAGAGCAGGCGCTGATTTACATAAATGAAAATTATGCACAGGATTTATCTCTATCGTCTGTTGCTAAAATTTCATATATGGAGGAAACGTATTTTTCCAAAAGATTTAAAAAGCTAACAGGCTTTGGCTTTAGCGAATACCTTACACATACGAGAATTAAGGTAGCTGAAGAGCTTTTGAAAAATTCGGATTTGTCGATAAACGAAATATCCGACCAATGCGGTTTTTCGGGAAGTAATTATTTTGGCGACCTTTTTAAAAAAATTAATGGAATATCGCCGTCTGCTTACAGAAAAAGTGTACGTGAAACAAATAAATAATACAAAAATGCTTCTGCAAGTATGCAGAAGTTTTTTTGCGCCTGAAAACATCTTGACGAATTTGTTAAAACATCTTGACAACATTTATAAAGTGTAATATAATATCCTCAAACAAAAATATATAAAACGGAAGGTGCAAAAAATGCTTAAAACCGATGTTGTTGTAATTGGAGCAGGTGCAGTCGGATGTGCGATTGCAAGAGAGCTTTCCAAGTACAATGTAAATGTAATTGTTGTCGATAAAAATGAAGATGTTGGCGGTGATGCGTCAAAATCAAACAGTGCAATTATCCATACAGGATATGATGCCGCTCCGGGTACGCTTGAAAGTCAGCTTGTGGTTGCCGCAAACCCTATGTATGATGAATTGTGCCGTGATTTAGATGTTCCTTTTAAAAGAATTGGAGCAATTTTGCCTGCTATTACCGAAGAGCAGTTTGAAAAGCTTCCTGAAATAAAGGCTAAGGCTTTTCGCAACCACGTCTACGACGTTGAGTATATGAGCCGTGATGAACTGCTTAAAATGGAGCCTGAGCTTAATCCTGAGGTTAAAGGCGGTCTTTATATTCCGAGGGAAAGTATAATTGACCCATTCATTTTGGTTCAGGCTTTAGCTGAAAATGCTTTCGCTAACGGAGTAGAATTTTTGCTTGGCGCAAAAGTTACCGATATAAAGACGGAAAACGGAAAAATTAAAAGTGTTGTAACCGAAAAAGGAGAAATTGAAACAACGTATGTGATTAACAGTGCAGGACTATACTGCGATGAAATTGCCGAAATGGTAGATAAAGCTGATTATAAGGTTGTAGCACGTAAAGGTCAGTTCTACATACTTGATAATAAAACCTCTTGCAAGGTAAATAAAATAGTTCTTCCTATTCCTACCAAAATTACAAAGGGAAAGCTTATGTGTCCTACAATTCACGGAAATATGTTAGTTGGACCTACCGCAGAAGACCAACCCTCTAAAACTGATAAGTCAACCTCCACGGAAGGATTAGACAGTATCGCAAAGGATGTTAAAAATTTAGTGCCTAATGTAAACCTGCGTGATACAATTACGCAGTATAGCGGACTTCGCCCAAATCGTAATCCTGAGGGTCTTAATTTTAATATGTATGACGATTTGTTTGGTTATGTAAATCTTTCGGGTGTTCGCTCAACAGGTCTTACTCTTTCGGTTGCAATGGGTAAATATGTTGTAGAGCAGTTACTTTTAAGCGGTGCAGGCTTTGTTTTAAAGGATAATTTCATTAAAACACGCAAAGGTATTATTAAATTTTCGGAGCAAACGAAAGAAGTTCAGGAAGAGCTTGTAAAAGAAAATCCGCTTTATGGAAATATTGTCTGCAGATGCGAAACAATTACAGAAGCAGAAATTTTAGATGCGATTAAAAGACCTCTTGGCGCAAAAAGTGTTGATGCCGTAAAACGCCGTGTTCGTGCAGGTATGGGACGTTGTCAGGGTGGCTTTTGCGGACCTAAGGTTATTGAAATTTTAGCTCGTGAGTTAAAGGTGAGTCCCGAAGAAATCAATAAAAATGACCCCGGTTCGTATATGAACGTCGGCAGAGCCAGATAAAGAAAAAGGAGAGAAAACAATGTATAATATAAATTGTGATGTTGCGGTTATCGGCGGCGGACCTGCCGGACTTGCTGCGGCAATAGCTGCAAAAAAAGAGGGCGCAGAAAAGGTTTTGATTATTGAAAGAGATGAAAGCTTAGGCGGTATACTTCAGCAATGTATTCATCCCGGATTTGGACTTACAAGATTTAATGAAGAATTAACAGGACCTGAGTATTACAGCCGTTTTACCGAAGAGGTATCCTCTCTTGGCGTTGAGGTTTTATTAAACTCAATGGTTTTAGAGGTAAATGACAGTGAAAAAACTGTTATTTGCGTAAATAAAGAATACGGAATGACTAAAGTTGTCGCAAAAAGCATAGTGCTTGCTATGGGATGCCGTGAAAGAACAAGAGCAAATATAGTAACTCCAGGAACCAGACCTGCAGGTATTTACACCGCAGGAAGTGCGCAAAGACTTATTAACCGACAGAATATAATGGTTGGTAAAAAGATTGTTATATTAGGCTCAGGCGATATTGGTATGATTATGGCTCGCCGTATGACTTTAGAAGGCGCAAATGTTGTTATGGTGGTTGAGCTTATGGATTATTTGGCAGGACTTACAAGAAACAAGGTTCAATGTCTTGATGATTTTAATATTCCGCTCAAAACCTCTCATACAATTACAAAAATTGTAGGCGATAAGCGTGTAGAAGGCGTTTATGTTGCGCCTGTTGATGAAAACAAAAAACCGATTTTGGAAAAAGAGGAGTTTGTTGCTTGTGATACTGTGCTTTTTTCAGTAGGACTTATTCCTGAAAATGAGCTTTCTAAAAATGCAGAGGTTGAAATCTGCCCCGTTACAAACGGACCTGTTGTAAATCAGTATATGCAGACGTCAAAAGAAGCAATATTTGCCTGCGGAAACGTTGTTCACGTAAATGACCTTGTTGATAACGTGAGTGCAGAAAGCGAGCAGGCAGGAAAGTATGCTGCACGTTTGGCTATGGGAAGCTTTCCTGAAAAAGAAAAAGAGATTGCAGTAAAAACAGGAAGAAATGTAAGATATACGTGTCCTCATAAGCTTATAAAATCAAATGAAAACGAGAAAGTTAATTTATATTTCAGAGTTCTTGCGCCGGAAAAAAGCGTAAAGCTTATAGCACGCTGCGGTGAAGAAATAATATCGAGCAAAAAAGAATACCGTGTAAATCCGGGAGAAATGAATAACTTGTGCATTGAAACTGCGAAAATCAGCGGTAATGAAATCGTGATTGAAGCTTTAAAGGAGGAGTAAAAATGGAAAAAGAAATAATTTGTACTGTTTGCCCGAGGGGATGTCATATAAAAGTTGTCGGCGACGATAAAAACGTACAGTCTTTAGAGGGCTATGGCTGCAAACGAGGAGTAGATTATGCTACGGCAGAATTTATAAGCCCTGTAAGAATTTTAACTACCACAGTAAAGATAGACGGAAATGATGCTGATTTACTTCCTGTACGCTCAAATAAACCTCTTCCGAAGGATAAACTTTTTGAGTGCATGGAAATTATCAGAAAAACGAGCGTTAAGCTCCCGATAAAACAGTATGATGTAGTAATTTCAAATATTTGCGATAGCGGAGCAGACATTGTTGCAAGCAAGTCTGTTTTATAGGAGGAGAAAATGAAAGTTTTTGTATGTGGTCTTCATCAGGAATCAAATTCATTTAATCCTCAGCTTGCAGGCTTTGATACGTTTAGCTATCTTGAAGGAGAAGAAATAATAAGCCTTGGAAGAGATGCAGGGGTAACGCCTTTTGGTATGCTTGAGGTTTTAAATGAAAACGGCATAACGCCTGTTTGCGGAATTGTAATGAAGGCAGGAAGCGGCGGACCGCTTGAAAATAGCGTCAGTGAAAATTTTATCTTAAAAACAATAGACGGAATAAAAAATGCAGGTGCACTTGACGGCGTTTTGATTTCTCTCCACGGCGCTACATTATCTGAAAATTCGGATGATGTTTGCGGTGATATTTTAGAGGCGATAAGAAACGAAGTGGGAGATAGCGTCATAATTTCTGCATCGTGTGATTTGCACGCAAATGTTACAGAAAAAATGGCAAAAAATGCAGATTTTATTTCGGGATATCAGTCATATCCGCACATTGACCTGTATGAAACAGGAAGACGTGCCGCAGAGGTACTTACCAAAAAACTAAATGGTGAAAATCTTAAAATGGCAAGAGTTTCTATTCCGCAAATGGCACCTGCGCACGGATACACAACAACTAAGGGCGGACTTAAAAAGCTGATGGATAAGGCGTTTAGCTTAAAAAATGAAGGAAAAATAGTTGATTTTTCAATTTTTCAGGTGCAGCCGTGGCTTGATGCAAAAAATGTTGCATCCACTGTTTTAGTTATTGCAAATGACGAAGAAACTGCAAAAAATGTTGCATCAGAGCTTGCAAAGGACGAATTTAAGCTTTGCGAGGAGCTTCAGGGTGAAAAGCTTTTTGAAATAAGTGAGGTAATCGAAAAAGCACTTAAAAACGAAAGCGGAAAGCCTATTATTTTAGTTGATTCATCCGATTCAAGAAATGCAGGAGCATGCGGTGACAGTGCGGCAGTTATTGGAGCGTTGCTTCCTTATAAAGATGTATTAAAAGCGGCAGTAGATGTAACAGACGCTCTGGCAACAGAAAAAGCATTCAGCCTTGGCGTTGGTGCGGTAGCAGACTTTTCGCTTGGTGCAACGATAGCGCCTAAGCTTTCAAAGCCTGTTTTAGTTAAAAATGCAAAGGTTAAAAGCCTGCATGACGGAAAATTTGAAAGATTTGGCCCTCAGGAAAAGGGAATTTATGTAGAGATGGGGAAAACTGCTGTTTTAGAGGTTGGTAAACTATTAATACACGTTAGTGTAAATGCAAGAGCTAATGGTGACGTTAATTTTTACCGCAGTTTTGGAATTGACCCGCTTGTGCAAAAGCTTGTAAACATTAAAGCGTGTACATCCTTTAGAGCAGGCTATGAAGAAATAGCAGAAGAAATCTGCAACACTCAAACCCCCGGCGCTGCAGGAACTGTTTTAACCGATTTACCTTTTGAAAAATTGGTAATGCCTATGTATCCTTTTGAAAAAATTACAGAAGAAATGATTTCAGAAGCTAAATGCTTTAGATAGGAGAAAAGAAAATGAAACTTGTAACAAATATGATTGGCTTAGATACGGTTTTGGGTCACTACGGTATGATTGATGCTTTGGCCGAAAGCGGTTTTTATGGCATTGATTTTAATGCAGATAAAGAAGAATATTATACAGATGCACACGACAAAAACTTTTATTTAGAGTGGAGAAAATATGCTGAAAATAAAGGAGTGTATTTTACTCAGGCTCATGCGCCCTTTGCATCAAGCTTTGATGACGAAGAGAAAACAAAGGAGAGGTTTATCGAAATAACAGAGGCTATGAAAATCTCATCATGGCTTGGCGCAGAAATGATAGTTGTGCATCCTTGTAATTATCTTCCGTGTCACATAAAAGAAAATGCTGAAAAAATGTATGAGCAAAACATTAATATATATAAAAGCCTTGTTCCGTATTGTGAGAAATACGAAATAAAGGTTGCCATTGAAAATATAAACAGAGGTTATAATGGCTTTTCTTCGCATACTTCAACTTCAAAGCCTGAATTGCTTGCAAAATTGATTGATGAGCTTAATAATCCGTGCTTTACTGTTTGCTTTGATGTTGGGCATTCGCATTTGGTGCGCGAAAATCCTGCTGAAGCAATAAGAAAGCTTGGCTCGCGCATTGGTTGCCTGCATATTCACGATAACGACGGAAACGGCGATAACCACACTCTTCCTTTTTACGGAACAATAGAGTGGGAAAGTGTTATGGAAGCACTGGCTGATGTTGATTATCAGGGAAATTTAAGCTATGAAGCAGGCCATTTCTTTAAAAATGTACCTGAAGAAATCAGAGTTGATTCTTTAAAATATATGTCAGCGGTAGGTCATAGCCTTATTAAAAAGTTTGAAGGATACAAGATAAAATAAGGTGTAAGAATTTAAACTTTTGCGTTTTTGGTTAAATATTTTGACTTGACACATTTTTTAGATAAGTCTATACTTAAAATAGGGATTACAACATTTTCTTTTTAAGGAGAACAAGATGAAAAGACTTATCAGTTTGGTTTTGATAACTGTTTTATTCATATTACAAGTGCCTTTTGTTACGGCGCTTGACGAGATTTATGTCGAAGGCGGCTTTAGTAGCCGCCTTTTGGCACGTTCTGAAAATTTAAGCTTTAATTTAAGCATTTCTAATTCTTTAAACAGTTCCCTAAAAGCAGTCCTTATTTTTGGAAAATATGCAGGCGGAAAGCTTCAGGATACTGATATTTATTTCTATGATAATATCCCTGCGGGAGCGTCTGCTATTTCTGAAGAAACTGCGGTATTTGATGAAAAAACTGACAAAATCACAGCGTTTTTATTTGATAGCTTAAATAGCGCAAAGCCTATTTTTGTAGGCGATGCGGTAATGGATGAATACGAGCCTTTAATAAGTAATTATATGAACTCGAGTCTTGTAACTGCGGTTTCCCACGATATTCCGACGGGCGATAGCTTTACAAGCCGTTTTCCAAATTGCGTTGAATTTTCGTACAATCCTGACCGTGCAACAGTATCAGGCGGAGGAATGCTTGCAGAATTTAAAGAGGGCGGCCCTAAAGAGGTCTATATTAAAACTATCAGCAAAGCAAACGATACAAATCAGCTTTTTAAGCAATTCAGAAGCGTCCGAATAATTGACCCCGACGGAAAAACAGTTTGTTTTTATGATTTCAGCGAAAAAGATTTGGAAACCGAGGAAATAATTCTGTCCGTTCCCGAGGGAAAAGCTGGAATATGGACAATTTCATATATCGGAGGCAGACCAAATGGCGACAGAATAACAATAGGTGTGCCTGAGTGTATTGCGTGGGGCATCAGAGGAGAAACCTCGTTTAAATTTATTACAAACACGCCGAGACAGTGGTATGTTTATGTTCCCGCTAAATCTACGGATGTTTGTAAAATTAAAAAGAATGGCTATACTGCGGCGATAAAGATATATGATGAAAATGGTGATTTAATTCCTGAGAATACTGACGAAAATTCATATTATTCTTACGAGATTACCCCCAAAGCAACCGATGTTGTATGGAAGGTTACAAACACAAGAAAGCTTGGCGATGAAATTGCATCAGAGGTTTTATGCTTTGCAACAGGCGTTCCCGGGCTATTGTGTCCGACGGAAGAAATGGCACGACGCTTAAAAGGCGGTACTGTTTTTAGTGATGACGGCATTTTGCTGGGCGGAAATTATCAAAAAATTGTTCGCAACGCTATGCTTTCGCATAAAGATGACGACCTTGCGGTTAATCTTGATTTTTTAAGCGAAATACCCGAGGAAATTGACGAAAATAAGCTCGATATAGAAGCTATACTTTTTGGTGTATACGGAGGCTTGTATGGAATTGCAAAGGGCGTTGAAAAACAAGTCTTAGACCCGACAAGTCCCTATTTTGGTGCATTTCCAAGCGCAGAAAATGATTTAACCAAAACATATGAAAGCTTTGTTTACGGCGGAAGGCATACGATGGGGCAGTCAGCAAGTTTGGCGGCAGTTGCAGCAATTCCTACAAAATTAAACCCGGGATATAACAATCGTGCGCTGATTACGAGAAGTATGCTTGCCGCATTTACGCACTTTATGGCAATGTCGCCTGATTTTTTGATTAGGGAAAATGTAAATTCTCGTGGGAATTTCTGGCCTATGCAACACGTGTTCTTTATTTACCCTAATATTGCGGAGGCTTATTTGCTTTTAAAGGATAAAATCACCAAGGAAGAAGCGGAAATCTGGAGAAACGGCCTTATTTTGATTGGTGATAAGCTTTGCAATTATTTTGCAAGCGAATCAAACCAATGGAGCGAGATAATATACGGTCACCTTATGGTATATCAGGCAACGGGCGAAGAGCGCTTCTTAAAATATTTTGAAAGAGCGGCAGAGGGCTTTACAAAAGAAAATAAACAATTTGACGGCTCTAACGGACAACATTCTTCGGGGTATTATATGGAAAAATATGCTCCAAGCGGTTCATATCAGGACCTTTCTATGCATAATTATGTTGCGGCGTACTTAGACTATAAAAATCTTGCAGACAGAAACGAAGAAATTTGCAAAACAATGCGTGAGTCGATTGAAAGAGCGGTTACATATGAAAGCCTTTTCTGGCTCAAGCAACCAAGCGGAAGCGTTATATCACCAACTGCTGTAAATTATCGTGCGCCGATTGAAATGATGGCAAACTGTGGCTATCCGGGAACGTTTTTAGCGGCGATTGATTTTCCTGCGGCACGTGGTCTTATACAGATGCTGCCATATAGCGCAACAAATTACAAATATGCAACAACAATGCCCCATGTCACATTAAATAACCCTTCTTTTGCACGCAAAATTGTAGAAACGGGACTAAAAGCAAAGGGCGAATATTCAAACGGAAATGTCAGTGGCTCGTGGACTCCGAGAGTATATAGAGCATATGCAAATGTTAAAAGAACAGAAACAGCATCAACACCGCCTATCTATGAAACAGATAAATTCTGGGATTTAGAAGGAACAGTCGGAATTAAAAAGAATGGATGGTATGTTCTTAGTGTGTATAATGCCCGTGCAACAGGAGGCTCGGCAAGGAGCGGACTTCCTACGGCGATTTGGCATGAAGATGTTGGTGCAGTTTTAACTGCTATGAACTACACTTTAGAGGATGCTACGCTTTCTACCCATTCACGTATTGAGGTTTTGTCGGGCGAAGCGCTATATAAAACGGCTTATGAAAACGGAGAGTTTTCATGGGTAAAAGAGGGCGAGAGCTTTAAAATCAGTCAAAACGTTTCTTCTGTCGGAAAGGCTGAAATTCTTACAGAAATGAAGGCAAACGGAGTGAAGCTTTCTGTTGCGCTCCAAAGCATAAACGAAAACACAATTGATAATGCTTACGTAATTCTTCCGATAAACATTTCTCAGGGCACTGCAAACCTTGAAAACGGAGATTTAACCTATACTGTTGGAGAAAAAACGGTACATATTTTAGCAGAGGGTTGCGAGTGGAACTCGGATGTGATTTCTACAAAAGCTGGAAATGTAAAAGAACTGAAAATTCCTGTTTATAATGGAAGCGCAACAATTGAATTTATAAAATAATTTATCAAGCTCTACCTCGTAACATCTTAAATTTTATGTTGTTGAATGTAGGGCGCAGCGTTTACGATGTGCCGAAAGTGGCTTGAAGGTTTCCGCCAAACCCTGCATTATTTGGTGATAAAACGCAAGAAATCTGCCGTAAGGCAGATTTCTCTTGTTTAAATGGTGTAGCAACCAACAGCTGTGCAAATAAAAAAAGTGCATCAACTAAAAGTCAATGCACCGAAAAATGCACAGCTTTTATTGTTGTCACACAATTTTTATATATTTCCAAGCCATTAAATTAGCATAGCAAATAAAGCGTACATTTTTACCGAAGGCAAAAAAATACTAATCTAATAGCAATTATATAAAAAAGTGTGACAAATATATTCTACCATATTTTAATCGAACAGTCAATAATTAATAACAAAAAAAGCTCCCTTTTACTGAACCGACCCCCGAAAGTTAGACCAAAAATCTAACGATTGGGAGGTCGGTTTTTTCATGGCAAAATATAGTTATGAATTTAAAATGAATGTTGTACAAGAATACTTAAATGGTAATGGTGGGTTTACATATCTTTCTCAA
>JAGBHP010000060.1 GCA_017935435.1 Clostridia bacterium
TACAATCCCTCCGAGTTTGCTACGCAAACCCACCTCCCTTTACACAAGGGAGGCTTTACGCATTAAAACTTTCTACCAATTTTCTCATTTGTACTATACAACTAACTTTATTTACGTTTACACTATTGTATTTCTGTTCACTAGTTAACCTTTATTGAACCACGCGACTATCGCGTGGTTTTCGTCATACAACAAAAAAACGCTCCTGACGGAACGTTTTTTAAACCCAAAATATATAATTACTGAACGATTTCAACAATTACTTTTTTATTCTCACGGGAAGCTGCAGCTTTCATAACAGTTCTTATGGATTTTGCAATTCTGCCTTGTTTGCCTATTACCTTACCCATATCGCCGTCAGCCACACGTAGTTCTAAAACTACCTGTTCGCCGTTTTCTTTTTCATCTACACTGACTGCTTCTGGGCTGTCCACCAAAGCTTTAGCCAGTACCGATAATAAATCCTTCATGGTTTACCCTCCTTGCCTTATGGCAAAAACGAAATTTAAATCTTCTGACCGGAGCTCAAACTGAGCTCCGGAATAAAGCATACGAAATTAGCCGATAATTCCGCTTTCTTTAAGCAAAGATTTAACAGTATCTGTGGGCTGTGCACCATTTGCAATCCACTTTTTAGCCTTTTCAGCGTCAATTTTTACTGTTCTTGGCTCTGTCATAGGATCGTATGTGCCGATTTCTTCGATAAATCTACCATCTCTGGGGTATCTTGAATCTGCCACAACTACTCTGTAAAAAGGAGCTTTCTTAGCACCCATTCTTCTGAGTCTCATTTTTACTGCCATGTTTTTCACCTCCAAAAAATTTTTATATTTAAATCCTTATGGATTTTTAACGAAAGTTACCGAGTTTTGCAAACTTTTTCATCATTTTCGGATTTTTAAACTGTTTCATCATTTTTTGCATCTGCTCAAACTGACGAAGCAGATTATTTACATCAGACACCTGATTTCCGCTTCCTGCCGCAATTCTTCTTCTGCGTGAAGCGTTAATTATCGACGGGTTTTTTCGCTCTGCCTGAGTCATCGACTGAATTATAGCCTCAACTCTAAAGAGCTTTCTTTCATCAATATCTGCATTTTGCAGAGCTTTGGTGTCAACGCCTGGAAGCATACCGATAAGCTGAGTAAGAGGTCCCATTTTCTTCATCTGCTGAAGCTGGTCTAAAAAGTCGTTTAAATCAAACTGATTTTTCTTGATTTTTTCCTCTAAGGCCGCCGCCGATTTATCATCAATTGCTTCTTGTGCCTTTTCAATTAACGAAAGCACGTCACCGCTGCCGAGTATTCGAGATGCCATACGGTCGGGATGAAATTCTTCGATATCCGAAAGCTTTTCGCCCACACCGACAAACTTAATAGGCTTACCAGTTACCGCTTTTACAGAAAGAGCGGCACCGCCACGGGTATCACCGTCAAGCTTCGTAACAATTACGCCCGAAATTTCAAGGCGATTATTAAAGGTTTCTGCAATGTTTACCGCATCCTGACCTGTCATTGCGTCAATTACAAGCAGAATTTCGTCGGTTTCCACTGCCTTTTTTATGTCTTCAAGCTCCTGCATCAGCGCATCGTCAATATGAAGACGGCCTGCAGTATCTATTATAACAAAGTCATTGCCGTGAGCTTTTGCGTGTTCTAACCCTGCTTTAGCGATATCCACCGCTTTTTTATCTGTTCCCTGCTGAAAAACAGGAACGTCAATTTGCTTTCCAACAACCTCAAGCTGAGTGATAGCCGCAGGTCTATAAATATCGCACGCAACGAGCAAAGGTCTCATATTATGCTTTTTACGCATAAAAGCTGCAAGCTTTGCACAAAACGTAGTTTTACCTGCGCCCTGAAGACCTGCCATCATAACAATTGTGGGGCCTTTTTTGGAAAATTCTATTCTTGAGTTTTCGCCGCCCATTAAGACTGCGAGTTCATCATTTACAATCTTTACAATCTGCTGACCCGGAGTTAAGCTTTCCATAACATCTGCGCCCTTACAACGCTCCGAAACGGAAGAAATAAAATCCTTAACAACCTTAAAGTTTACGTCGGCCTCTAAAAGCGCAAGCTTAATTTCACGCATAGAGTCTTTAATATCTTTTTCTGTTACAACGCCCTTGCCTCTGAGCTTTTTAAACGTTTGCGACAGTTTTTCGGATAAATTTTCAAAAGCCACGCTTTTCGCCCCTTTCTATTATCAGGATAAAAAATTAAACCTCGTCCATAATTTTTGCGACTTCTTTTTCGAGCTCAGAAAGCATCACACGCAATTTATAGCTTTTAACATAGTCGATTTCGTATTTTTGAAGAACTTTAATATCACTTTGAATTTTTTCAATCTGCTTTTCAATCGCCGTGAAGCGTTTAGCAAGACCAAGCTTTTCTTCAAATTCTTTAAGCTGATGCTCGCCACGCACAATAGCGTCCCTTACGCCCTGACGTGAAATTCCCGCAGGCTCTGCGATTTCGGCAAGCGACAAATCCTCGTTATAATACAAATCAACCATATTCGCCTGATTATCGGTTAATAAATCGCCGTAAAAATCAAACAAACGGGCAATAAATAAATCCTTACCCATATCGCCACCACCTGTCTTTTAGGTTTGGTGTAAAGGTTTTCGCCTGAACACCTCATATATTATAATATATTTTGGGTATTTTGTCAACCGTATTTTAAATTTACATACGTTTGGTTGTAAATTTACATACGTTTTGTTATCCGTCATAGGTACATAAGAAAAAGAAAAGAGAGGCAGATTTCTCTACCTCTCAACTCGCTTAAAAAAGATATCAAAAAATGTACGTCCCCAAATAGCTCAAGCATCTTTATTGGAAACTATTTTTAATAGGAGGATCGCACTCATAATTTATAATATTTAAACCAAATTCTTTTAGTTCAGAAGTTATTAGTCGATGCCTTTCCCACGTTTTCGTATTTACTATATCAATATTTGGTATAGTAATATCATAATTTTCAACATCTTCTCCCATCCAAAAATTAGCGCTTGGTGAAATATATTGAATTATCGTGTCATCATCCAATCCACATAGAGTGTGTACATAATATTTATTTTTATCCTTTAGCCATTCGTGTTTTAACATTAAAGATTTTCCTACACCTTCATCCCGTTGTATATAGTATTCACAAATCATAGTATCTTCTAATATTTTTATTTCACCGTTAATTTCATACTCTATACGAAATGAAAATTCACCTTTTGATATTTTGGGTAAATTAAGGTTAGTACATCCTAAAAGTGTTAATGTTAAAATTATATTAAAAATACAGATTGTTTTATTAAGGATATAAAATTTGTACATGCTATCACTCCTTTAAGGACCATTTGGGGACGTATATTTTTTGGTATTGTCAACCGTATTTTAAATTTACATACGTTTGGTTGTAAAGCCTACATCAGCACGGCAATTAGAATTCCCGAAAGAACTATAAGTGCACACATGAGCTTATATAAAATATTTTTTTCGTGGAAAATAAGCCACCCTGTAAGAACAGTTACAAAAACCGAGGATTGCTTTATTATCGTCATTAATGTAACCTGGCTTTCGGGGTGCGCATTTGCTTCAAATAAAAAGCGGTCGCCAACAACTAACGAAATGCTGAGAAGCGGTATCCAGTAGTTTGTTTTTATGGTTTTTACCGATATTTTTTCGTGTCGCACCAAAAGCACAATTCCGTAAATTACCGTCATAAAAAACATAAACCAGAACTGAAGCTGATTTGACTCCATATGTTGCATTAAAACCTTATCCATTGTACCTGATACAGCATTAAAAAAGCAATTAAGAAGTGCCGCAGTTAAAACAGGCAGGGTCATTCCTTTTGACGATGTATTTTTTCTTAAATTTGCTAAGAAAAGTCCCAAAATTACAAGGGTTACGCCTATTGCCTTGGGAAGAGTAAAGCTTTCGCCCAAAACAAAAACTCCAAGCATCGTAGAAAAAACCATTCGTGCAAGGTCCATTATTCCGTAAAGGCTGACGGACATATTTTTTAAAGCCATAAACGCAAAAATCCACGCCGTGCAACAAGCTGACGCTTTTAAAAATATGTAAAAAATGTACTCGGGCGGAAGTGAAAATGCCGATTTTGAAAAGGGCAGCGTAAAAATAAACCCTATGAGCGTGTAAAAAAACAGAATTTCGTTAGAACTGCTTTTTTTAAGCGCCGCTTTTTTCATTCCCTCACGTGAGCCTTTTAAAAGACTGTATATGATTACAAAAAATATCCATAAATTATTCGTTAAAAAAGTCATACCAAAACCTCCTATGGTATTTTACTATTTTATAGAGAAAAAATCAATAGTAAATTACCAAAATCCAAAGTAATCGAAGGTATATAGGCTTTTCAGATTATTGACATATAAATTGAATCGTGATAAAATGAAAAATATTAGATGTCAGATTAAAATTAAGATAATATCAGGAGGATAAAATGGATAGAATTACAAGCTTTACTATAAATCATCTTGTTTTAAAGCCCGGGCTTTACGTTTCAAGACGTGACGAAAAAAACGGTGTGGTTGTGACCACCTTTGATTTAAGAATTACCGCCCCCAACAAAGAGCCGGTAATCGACAGTCCTGCGCTTCATGCTATCGAACATTTAGCCGCAACTTTCCTGCGAAACAGTAAGCAAAAAGAGGACATTGTTTATTTCGGTCCTATGGGATGCAGAACGGGATGCTATCTTGTTATGTTTGGCGACCTTTCATCAAGAGACGTCTATGATTTAGTTTTGGAAATGTGTGATTTTATAATTGATTTTTCGGGTGCTATCCCGGGACAAAGCGCAGTAGAGTGCGGAAATTACCTCGAAATGAATCTTGATATGGCTAAATTCTATATTAAAAAATATAAAAAAGCACTTGTTGAAAACAAAAACTTTGAATATAAAGCATAAAAAAGCTTTTTAAGCTTCAACCCCCTAACCCCCAATCTTGGGGGCAAAAA
>JAGBHP010000061.1 GCA_017935435.1 Clostridia bacterium
AAATTTAAGCTCTGATACCCTTATTCCCGTTGAACAAATCGTTTGCAGGAGCAAATAAAGCCTTTGATTTTTTCTTTTTTGCGCTTCACATAGCAAACGCTCATATTCTGCCTTTGTAAGCTCCTTGCTTTTTGAAGCAAAAATCTCTTTTTGAATTTTTAAGGTTTTAACCTTTAAATCATTTCTTCCCAAAAAGCCAAAAAACGCATTAATTGACGAAAGCATAGAATTTACGCTTTTGGGCGCATAGTGTTTTATGAGTTCCTTTTTATATAAAAGCACAACGGATTTATCAACATTTTTACCACCAAGCCATTCACGAAAGAAACGAACATCACGCATATATTTTTCTATGGTGTTCCCCGACTTTTCTTCCTCATACAGATATTGTTCAAATCTTTTTACTGTTTTCTCTGTGATACTTATCATTGCAAAACTTCCTTTCAAGGTTTTTATACTTATTATACCGAAAATTTCTCATTATATTATTTGATAATTTTCGGTGCAATGAACGCTTTCTAAAAATATTTATTTTGGTGCGTTTATTATAACTGCAAAAACAACTTGAATGAAAATTCTTGCAAAAATAGAACGAGGGCATACCACTGTTTAGAAAGCGGTATACCCTTGAAACTTATGCTATATTAAATTTTACTTTATAATGATACCTGTATTTATTTGATTTGCTTAATATCTTCGTCTGTTAAAATTCCTTTTTCTAACAAATACTCGGAGAAGATTGTTTCATCATCCATCTGTGTTTTCAAACTGTTGTAAACTATCTGAACCATATCACTTCTTGTAAATACTTTTTTCTTTGTCAGCTCGTCAATTTTTTCTTCGGGGAGCAGCTTATACTCAACGCTTTTTTCGAGCGCGGTGTCAGGATTTACTTCTGTATATCCGAGCAAGCGCATCATCAAAGTTATAAATTGGTTTGCATCAATTTGAACATCGGGAGAGAAGGTATCAGCTCCGGTGCCTTTTGTGATGTTGTGCTTATAACAATACATTACATAAGCATAAGACCATCTATCCTTATCAACATCAACAAATACCTCGTCAAAATCGTTCACATCAACTTTTTCTTCTTCGCCAAGCAATCTTACAAGGATGGTTGCACTTTCTTCTCTTGTAAGGCTTTTTTCAAGCTCATAACCCTTATCAGTTCCTTTGAACAAACCAAAGTCATAAAGGGTATCAGCACATTCTTTAGCTTCTCTTATAACAACTTCTTTATCTTTTTGGGCAAATTCATCTGATAGTTTCGTATCTTCCGTGAGTGGTGTATATTTCAAATCAGAACATTTAATATCTCCAAAATATACCTCGGATATATCTCCGGATTTAAAAACCATTTTTAAATCGTAAGAAACACCCTCTTTCCCAACTTTATATTCTACGGTGTTGCCATTTTCGTATCGGAATCTGTTTGAGAATGAAAGCGGAATATTGTTTGAAAATTTCTCCTGTTCACCGTCTAAAGATGATTGCGTTTTATTGTAAAATGAAATTGTTCCTATATTGCCCAATAACGTAAGTATATAGGTCGAACGGTATTGATTTTCTTTATATCTTTCAAACATTCCTTTAACTGTTTTACCGGGAGAAGCTACCTCTGTTGAAATGCTATTGTCAGTATCATTAGGAAGCTTAAACTCAAACTCTATAATATCCGTCTTGGTAAGTCCCTCAATATTTCCACGAATATACGGAGCGCTTTCATCAGTTGTTTCTTTTTTGTAGGTAGTGAATTTGTTTTTTGAATAGTCGCTTAGATAATCTAATATAACATCCGCATTTTTAATACTAAGCTCTATATCACCATGGTTTTCTGTATCTATCCCAACAGCTGAATCTGAGAACCAAAATGAGGTGCTATATAAAACCCATTTTCCATCTACCTTATGACGAAGTTTAATATAACAGTGTGACTTTCCTTTGACTGATGTTGGTGTACCACTTGCCGTCTGCAAATATATTTCTTCAAAAAGTCCTTCAACGAAATTCTTCAATTCTTTTTTTGAACTCGAAGAAGTGTATCTATGTTCAGCTTGAAAACTTTCTTCATCCGAATCAACAAGAATATCAATATACGAATTTTCTTCCATAAGTTCTACATTTTGAAGTATTTCTTTTTTTACATCATCTAAATTTGTTCCGCCTACTTTAACAACTTCATCACCATTTTCATTAATTGAAATAACAGGTCTATCTGCTTTGCTTTCGTCAAATTTCGTATTATTACTGCTTTTAAAAGAAATCTTTCCGCTTGTAGGTAAATATCCCGATTGCTTATATTTTGACATGTCTATAACCTCAGTTTCAGGTACTGCACCTGAATAAACATTTTTATATGTCATAACTGCATATTCAACTTGTCCTTTTCCGTTTACATTTACCTGTAATTCAAAATCGTTGGTAAGACTGAAATTCATATCATATTCAATTCCGTCCGTACCTTTTTCAAAGTATGCAACTCTTTTATTGTCAAAGCTAATTTTATTATTATTAATTTCACTTTCTGTCAAAACTCTTAAAAATTCCATGTCTTCAAATGTAAGATATGCTACTGTTACCGGAGAAGTTCCGTTTTCTCTTGTATATGAACATATACCCCATGAAAAATCACTCCCAAAGTTTCCAAGAGGGAATGAAGCTGAATAGATTTGTTTCATGTCATATACATTTATTTGATTTTCATGTTTTTCTGTCTCCGGCTCACTCGGTTTATCTTCAGTAGGATTATTCGGAGTATTTTCAACATCATTTGTATTTCTAATTATAATGTTATCAAGAAAAGCTCGAAAAGAATTATACATCGTGTCAAGTTTATAGCTAAAGAACCCATGTTTGGATGTTTTATTTATGGGATCAATGCATCTCGCATACACTTCATTTTCGTCAAATGCAACAATCCAATTTCCGTCATTTTCATCTAAAAACATTACATAACCCTTTTTGGGAAACAAATCGTCATTTTCTTCAATTCCTTCAGTTGTTTTCATATCCTTAAATGAAAGTTTTTCATCCGAAAGAACTGTAAACATAACTTCAAATTCTTCGTAAGACATATCATCTTTATCCAACCATACTGTTTCACCGTTGTAATCATACTTTACTTCCATGTTATCATAAATATATTCCATGTCACCATAATTATCAAGGCTCTCAAGCGGTTTATAGTTGTCTGAAGCAGAAACAACATTACACATCATACTTGCAGCCATTATTACTGTTAAAATTATTGAACATATCTTTTTCATTAAAACTTCATTCCTCTCTATTTTATATTGAAATCAACAGCATCACTTAATGCTTTATAAGTTTCTTCTAACATCTTTTCTGTATATCTCTGCGGTTTGCTAAATACGGCTTGACCAAGTGTATTTAATTTATCATATAGTGCTTTGTCCATATCAATTTCATAATATGCATCGCACCCGGATGATTGATCGAGCAGAAGAATAATATCATTAAATTTCTTGTGTTGTACATACGAATTATGCGGGTAAAGTTCCACTAAACGAAATCCATATCTCGTATTTTCAACATCATATTTATGTATGACAATTTCTTCATTTTGTATGCTTTTGTTTAGCATACCTATTATCAAGTTCCCATAATCACTCATAAATTTAGTGTCTATATTTGCTTGAATACGGTCTTCCTCATAATAGTCTGTAATCAAAAAACCAAGTAAAATCATAAGTAATGTTATAATTAAGCTTTTTAAAATTCTTTTCCCTGCCATAAATTACATACCTCCTGTTTGACAAAATAAAAAGTGCATAACCCATATATCAAGGCTATGCACTGAAAAACATACACCCCTGACTTTAGGTTGCTACACCAATACACATTACTTCTCGTTACAAAGTTTCGTAGTCAGAGTGTACGCTTTTACCTAATTAGCGTACACTTCATAACGAGAAAAAATACAATTAACCCATTATAATGTGTATAATGTAGCATACCAAGTATAACATAGTTTCTCAGCATTATCAATGGTTTTAATGAAATTTTGTCATTTTGCCGATAACTTTTTTAATATCAATTATCTGCATTTTACCAAAAATGATGTTTTAAAATTATTAAAATAATGTAAAAATGCAAATTTTAGTATTTACAGACCGAAAAATTTAGTCTATAATTAAAATAAGTATATTTATATAGAGGTGACATTTTGAATATTTTAGGATCTTTTACTTCCCTTATCATTCGTGTTGTCGTAGTTTTGCTTGCAATATCCGTGCACGAAGCTTCCCACGGCTTTATGGCATACAAACTTGGTGATTACACAGCTAAAAGTATGGGAAGAATATCAATAAATCCCTTTAAGCATTTAGACCCGATAGGTGCGCTTTGTATGCTTATCTTCGGCTTTGGCTGGGCTCAGCCCGTTATGGTAAATCCATATTATTTCAAAAAGCCAAAGCGTGATATGGCGCTTGTTTCGCTTGCAGGCCCCGTTTCAAACTTTATTATGGCATTTTTGGGCGTTGCGCTTTTTAAGCTTTTTGCTTATATTAATCTGCCTGCGAATTTCTTTGTGGATTTGTTATTCCGCTTTCTTCGCAGTTTTGCACTTTTAAATATCGGTCTTGGCGTTTTTAACCTTTTGCCGATACCGCCCTTAGATGGTTCAAAAATATTTTTGCCCCTCCTTCCCGAAAGGCTTTATTATGACATTATGCGCTACGAGCGCTTCGGCTGGCTTATTTTAATAGTAGCTTTAGGACTTGGCGTTTTAGACCCCATTATGGGCAAAATGCAAATGGCAATTCTAAACTTATTTATCTTTATTGTAGGCGGTGGAATATGACTGAGGAAATTTTAAACGAAAAATTCCCGGTAAAGCTTGAAATTTTTGAAGGTCCGTTAGACCTTTTGATGCACTTAATAAAAAAGAACAAATTCAGCATATATGACATACCCATTGTGAAAATAACAGAGCAATATCTTGACTATTTGGACAAGCTCGGAAGCTTTGATATTGAGCTTTCAAGCGAATTTCTGGTTATGGCGGCAGAGCTTCTTTTGATAAAATCCAAAATGCTCCTTCCAAGGCACGAAGAAGAAGAGGAAGAAGACCCCCGAATGGATTTGGCACAGAGGCTTATTGCTTACGAAAAAATTAAAAAGGGCGCAGAATTTTTAAAGGAAAAAGAGTTTTCAACCTACTATAATTTCTTTAAAGAGCCTGAATTAATTGAAAAAGCCGCACCCGACTACTCGGACCAGAGCTTTGATATACATCTGCTTTTAAAGGCTTTTTTAGATGTTGCAGATAAAAACGAAAGAAAAGCTCCCCCACCTAAAACCTCTTTTTCAGGAATTGTAGGAAGAGAAAAGGTGTCGGTAAAATCGAGAGCTTCATTTATAAAGGAAAGGCTTTCGCACGGCGGAAAAGCACGCTTTGCACAGATTTTTGAGGGAATTACATCAAGACCTCAGCTTGTCGCAACGTTTTTGGCACTGCTTGAAATGATAAAGCTTTCAATAGTAGGCGTAACATATAATGATGACGATATAATAATAACACAGTTAAAAGATGGTGAAATTGTAGATGACCAGTAAATTAGGCGGAATTATCGAAAGTATGCTCTTTGCAGCAGGCGAAACCCTGGAGATAAGCCTGATTGCCGAGATACTTGAAATATCAGAAAAAGACGTAAGAAAAGAAATTGAAGAAATAAATGATTTTTATAAAACCAATAACCGTGGTTTTAAAATAATCGAGGTTGATGATAGCTTTCAGCTTTGCACGATTGAAGAAAATTACAGCTATATTCAGCAGATTGCGGCACCAAAGCGAAAGCTCAGCTTGTCGCCTGCCGCTATGGAAACTCTTTCAATCGTTGCATATAACCAACCCGTAACGAGAGGAAGCATAGAATACATAAGGGGTGTAAATTCAGACGGCCCTGTAAATAAGCTCGTAGAGCGTGGGCTTATAGAAGAGGGCGGACGCTTAGATGCCCCGGGAAGACCTATTCTTTATGTCACAACCGATGAATTTTTGCGTTCTTTTGGTCTTTCCTCATTAAAATCACTTCCCGATATTGAAAACGCATCACTTTCTGCGCTTTCGGATATCGAAGAAAACGACGACGAACAGACTACTCTTCCATTTTTTGAAGAAAAGGAAAAAAATGAAGAATAATCTGCTACGCTTTGGGAGGAATATATGTTTTTTGCGTATATTTTTATTTTCCTTGTTTTTATCATAGGCGCGCTTTTCTGCCTCAGCGTAAGCGCCGAGATTTACTATGAATATATAAACAAGGTGCAAAAGGCGAGAATTACAATCCGCCTTTTTAAAATAATAAAAATCAAAATTCCCGTAAAATTAAATAAAGAAAAAAAATCGGATGAAAAGAAAGCTTCGGCAAAAAAGGAAAGCTTCAGCCTTGAGAAAATTAAAACGATTTTTTCCCGTATTACCGATGCTCTTTCTAATGCCAAAAGCGATATTTATGCACTTTTTTCATCCATTTCAAAACATCTTGTAATAAAAAAAGTGCTTTTTGAAACCGAGTACGGCTTAAAAGACGCCGCAAAAACAGGAATGTCTTACGGTGCGGTGTGGGGAGTTGTGTCGTGCACTTTATCCGCTATTGATAATTTTTCGGAAATTAAAAATTTAGAGCTTAATATCTATCCCGTATTTGACAGAGAGTGCTTTAATCTGCGCACAAACTGCATAATAAGCATAAAAATCGCACATATTATCTCTATTGGAATTAAAATTTTAAAAATTATAAATTGCTTTTCAAAAATAATAACAAAAGAAGAATCAAAATAAATTAAAGGCGGTGCATAGTTATGTTAGAACATCCAATTAAAGGTCTTATGGAAACAGCAATGCAAAACATTAAGGAAATGGTTGATGTAAACACTATCGTGGGCGATACAATTGAAGCAGGCGACGGAACAGTTGTTGTGCCTATTTCAAAGGTTGCTTTCGGTTTTGGTGCAGGCGGCTCGGAATTTGGCAAAACCGATTCCTCTGCAAAATTCGGCGGCGGCTCGGGCGGCGGCGTTTCAATTGAGCCTGTGGCATTTATGGTTGTAGGTCAGGGACAGATTAAGCTCGTTCCCGTTGATAAGCAAACCACTCCAGCTCAGGAAATCATCGAACAAGTTCCGTCTATGGTTGGTAAAATCGTTGATACTTTTAAAAACAGCGATAAAAAGAAAAAAGTAAAAGAAACAGAAGAAAAGGTTGAAACCATCGAAACTGTTTCATATGAAGGTTAATTTTACTTTATAGAATAAACAAAAAGTTTGGGATATAAGGAAAACCCTTAATTCCCAAACTTTTTTTGCAAAAGAACATACTTATTTAATTAACCTTGCTTCCGTATAAAAACGCTTATCGCACGCATCCCCCATTGAGAAGGTTTTTCTCGGGAGCACGCCGTCTAAAATAACAGACTTATAAAGGTCGGATTTATCCATTGCATCAAAAATAATACCGAAATTATTTTTGTCCTCACAAAGCTTATAAACCACATTTTCGCCGTGAATATAGTCAATTTCTCCGCCGTTTTCAGAAACGAAGCTGTCTAAAAATTTCTGCACGGTTGCAACAGTTAAATATTCCTCAGGATTTGTAACGGTAACCTTTTTGCTTTCGCCGTTCCAAACAAAAACAAAGCTCTGCCCCTTTGCATTTTCATCAAAGCTGATGTTAAACGCTTCTTTAAATGCTTCAATGAATTTATCTCCGCTCACACCAAAAATTACTCGGTGAATTGCCTCAAACACCAAAGATTTATCGTGAAGATTTACAAGCTCGCAAAGAGCGTATCTTGCAGGCGTATTTTTTGCCTCTTCGCCGATTTCCTTTTTAAGATTTTCATAATATGCCTTAGCCGTTGCTAAGGAATGATTTCCGTCGCCCATTGCAAAAACGAGCGGTGCGTCTTTTTTAACTCCGTATTTTGCGTTAAACGCATCAATATCTTCAAGCTTTGCAAGTTTTTTATCAAGCTCGTCTGATGCTTCATCTGACATTTTATAGCCCGTAAGATGTCCCGAATTTTGCATAAGCTCAAAATCGTAAACCTTTTTGAAAGTATCTTTTATTTCACTGTTTGACTCAATTATGTCGCAGTTTTCGTCATCAATGAGCATCATTATATGAGGAAGCTCAACAGGCGCATCTTTTCTTACTTTAAGTCTTGGCGGAATACGTGATATTACAGTACCCTCAGTTGCACGGATTTTGGTTTGAGAACCTTTTTCGTAATCATAGTCCTCTAAATCTACCATACCCACAATACCAAGCCTTTTTACGCCGTTTGCAAGCGTTCTTTCAACAAAAATATAAGAATTTTTATATTCATCAAATACTTCGTCTTTAATGTAGCTTTCCATAGCAGAGTTTGTTTTCTTAATTCTTTCATCAATGTCCTTATCGTTTAAATAAATTTCAGGAACGATTAAATTAAGAGTGGTTTCGCTTTTTTCGGTAATTTTTAAAACCTCGTTCCAGTACTCAGGCTCTGAGGTGTACTGGTCGCACGCAACAACGCTCCATTTTTTCATTTTTTCACTGTCATTTGAAAATTTCGGGAGCAAAATATCTGCTCTTTTAAAAGTCATAGCTATCAGCCTTTCTTTTATAATCTGTTTTTTTATTTTAACATAATTTTATAAATATGTCTATAAGTTAAGCAAAAAAATCGCAAACTTAGGTAAAAGTAAGGCATGCTTTATCGTTTTTTGTCGAAATGTTTTAATTGACATAACATATTTTTTAGGCGTATAATGTGTCTATGCTTAAAAGAGGAGATTACATATATGAAAGAAAAAAAGGACAAGGTTTTATTGGTGGATTCTGACATAGAAAGTCAGATTTTTTTAAAAACAACGCTTGACAAATTCGGTTACAACGTATATACCGCAAGCTCTGCTTATAATATAATTTCCCTTTACGGAGAGCTTATTTTTGATATTGTTTTGCTTAATGAAAATATCGCAGATATGTATTTAAAAGACATTGTGCCTATTTTAAGAAAGGACAGATACGTTCCCATAATCGTTATTTCAGAAAGTGCAAAAGAAACGGATACGCTTTTAGCCTTTGAAATGGGTGCGGATGATTTTATTAAAAAACCATATTCTCAAAAAGAGCTTCTTGCAAGAATGAAAAATGCGGTTAAGCGGACAAAAAATACTGATAATGCGCTTGTTTTCCGTGCGGGAAATCTGGCTGTTAATTTTGCAGAACGCAAGGTTTCTTTAAAAGGAAAAATAATTAAATTTACCGCAACGGAATATTCAATTTTTTCGCTCTTGGCAAAATCGGCAGGCAGAGTTTTAAAGTATTCCGAGCTGATTAAGAAGGTGTGGGGGAAAAATTCCTCCGCAGACGTTAAAAGACTTCACGTAAATATCGCAAACATAAGAAAAAAGCTTGGCGAAATCCCTAAAAAACCCAAATATATTATAACCGAAAACGGCATTGGCTATAAAATGAATACTTTCTTTTAAACAAAATATTGCATTTTTCGACAAAATATCTTAAAATATAACTATAATTTTATATTTTAAGGTGACTTATGAAAAAATTAATTTCTTTAATAATATTTTTATCGCTTATTTTAAACATTGTATGCACAAACGCAAAGCTTTTGGGCGGAGTTTATGATATGGCATACCCTTTTAGCGAAAACGGTTTTGCAAGAGTTGCTTTTTCAGGCAAATGGGGAATTATTAATAAAAACGAAGAATTTGTTTTAGATAATGAATATGATTATATTGATGAGCTTAATAGTGACAGAATAAAATTTAAAAAAGGTAATCTTTTCGGCTTTTTAGATGCTGATTTTAATGAAGTGATTAAGGCGCAGTTTGCTGATGCCGAGGATTTTTCCCATGACCTTGCATGCGTGCAAAACGAAAGCGGAAAATGGGGCTTTATTAATAAAAACGGCGAAAATATTACCGATTTTATCTTCGATTCCGCACACTCCTTTGCAGATAACCTTGCTTTAGTTGAAAAAGACGGCTTATACGGATATATTGACGAAAACGGAGAAATGGTAATTACTCCGCAGTTTAGCGAAAGCTATGATTTTTCGTGCGGTCTTGCCTGCTTTAAAAAAGATGATTTATATGGCTACATTGATAAAACAGGCAAAGTGAAAATCCCGCCCGAGTATAGTTTGGCGTGGGATTTTTGTGAAAATCTTGCCGCCGTTAAAAAAGACGAGCTTTACAGCTTTATTGACACCGAGGGAAACGTAAAAATTTCAGGTGATTATGACCGTGCAACACGTTTTTCAGGCGGTCTTGCGCCCGTCAGAAAGAAAAACGGAAAATATGGTTTAATAAATTCCAAGGGAACGCTTATAATTCCGCATAAGTACGACTTTATAAGCGAATTTTCGGAACGTTATGCGTCGGTAAGAATTGACGAAAAATACGGCTACATAAACGAAAACGGACTCAGCGTAATCCCCTGCATTTTTGACCGTGCGGATAGTTTTTCCGGCGGTTATGCCTTTGCCGTAATGGGCGAAAAATCAGGCTACATCGATAAAACAGGAACATTTATAGAAAATATAAGCTTTTCAGACGGCGGAAAATTTTCAAATGGAACTGCAAACGTGCTTTTTGAAAACGGCTTGTGGGGATATACGGATTTAAAAAAGACAGAGGCAAATGAAAACAGCGAAAAAAATACAGAAAATAATGCTGCAACCGACACCGAAAAAGTTTTCTCTCCTGATATTACCGCAAATAACCTAAGCGCAATCAAAATAAAAATCGGAGATAAAAAAATTATAGCAGACGGAAAAGAAAGCACCCTTTCTTATCCGCCCATAATCGAAGACGAAAGAACACTTCTTCCGATACGTGCAATTGTCGAGGCAATCGGCGGCACTGTTTTGTGGGATGGACAAACGCAAAAAATTACCATAACGAGCGCAGATACTAAAATTGTACTTACAGTACATTCTACGCTCGCTAAAGTAAATAACCGCATCATTCCAATAGAGAAAGCTCCCAAAATTTATGACGGCGTAACGCTCGTTCCGCTTCGCTTCGTGGCAGAAAGCCTTAATATGAGCGTAAAATGGAACGGCGAAACCAAAGAAATTATTCTTTACTATTGAGCGCCATCTATTTTTTGAGATATGTTTTCTATGTACTCTGTATTTACGGTTACAATTACCGTATCCTCGTCGGGTGTTTCAACGCTGTGAGTGAGGCTTACCCTTTTAGAATCGGGCAGAGCCTCTTTTTCTATTTCTTCTCCCAAAAGAAGCACCGCATCTGCTACTACGCTCTCGACGCTTTGCTTTTCCCATTCTTCATAAACCTCGTGCATACGCTCGCCTGTTATGCTTATCGCAGAATTTAGCCCAAACGGCGAAAACTCCCACTTTATGTTCTCCTTTGTGTAATTTAAAAACTCAGGCTCTTCATCTTTATAGAGCTTAATTTCCAATCCCCAGATATTCAGCTTTCTTTTTGTATATACTCTCCCCGTTTCGATTTTTTTAACATAATTTGTAGAAAACGCACGTGTTTTTTCGTACCAGACACGTGCAAAAACATCAGCCTCTGCCTGAACATATCTTGTAGGCACATCTCTGTCCGATTCAATTATTCCGCTTACCAAAACATCGCCCTTTAGCACGGTATCGCCGATTTTCACCATCGGATTTCCGCTTTTTATCACCATACTTTCTATTATGCCGTCTTTAATCGCAATAATATTTTTGTAGCTTTCGGGGTTAAAAATTTCGGGAGTAAGACTTTTTTCCTTTACCTCAACTATAACCCTTGCGCCTTCTAAATTCGGCCAAATCCACGAAAGCTCAGGCATTTTTATGAGCATCTCATTTTTTATTTCCTTTTCGTCTAAGCTTCCCCTGATTGCCCCCTTTTTAAGTCCGCATTCCTTTAAATTAGATAAAATTTCGTTTTTATCAACTTTATCTGCACCCACAATCTCAATTTTCCACACAAAGCGGTCGCAGGTGAACATAACAAGCACAAAAACGAGTATTCCGAGTAAAAACCACTTGCGCTTTTTATATTTCATAAGCACCTGCTTTGCCCCGTATTTTTGCACTATATGGATTTTGCAGTCGGTTTTTCGTGAAAATTTTCTTAAAGCACAAAAGCCACGGCGTGAAATTTTAAAATATATGACATTTTCTCCGCCACGAGCGATATCCCACACCAAAATATTGTTTTTTGTGCAAAGGTTTAAAAGCCTTTCGGGGTATCTGCCTGTTACGCAGACCAAAAGAAAACCTTTAAAAAAATTAAAAAGCCTTGTAAAAAGCATTGCCCTCTCCTCTTTAAAAGATATAGTCTATTTTTGCAATTTTTCCTTTAATATAAATCTGTTCATCCGTTATGCACACTATGGTAAGCTCTTCTCCTGAAATATTTATTTCATATTTTTTTGCCCCAAGCCTTACATTTTCCTGCGTGTATTCAATAACGCTTTTATAATTTTCAATCTGCACCTCTCGGTTATCGTTTATGGTAAATCTCGGTATATCCGACAAAATATCGGATGAAATTTCAAGACAGTCGCATATTTTTTCGCTTACTTTTCTTTTTTCCTTATCCTTTTTGCGCTTTTTCAAAGCTTATCACCTCGTTTATTAATATGATTTGCTTTTCATATTAATGACTTTTACATAATATAAATAAAATATATTTTTGTCGAGGTGAATAGCTATGAAAAAAAACGTGCGTTTCATTTTTGTAAAATCCGTGTGGGTTTATGCTTTTTTGATATTTTTAATACTTTTTTCAGCTCTTGAATCTGACCAAACCATAATTGCCGCAAAAAATGCGCTTACTCTTTGTGCGCAGAGCGTAATCCCGTCACTTTTTCCGTTTTTTGTTTTTTCGTCGGTTTTAATTAGCTCAGGCTTTGCAAATGTTGTAGAAAAAGGCGCATCTTTTTTTATGCGCCCTCTTTTTAACGTAGGCGGAAGCGGTGCTTATGCCTTTATTATAGGAATTTTAAGCGGATATCCTATGGGCGCACATACAATCAGCACGCTTTATAAAAGCGGCGCGATAACTGCAGTTGAAGCCGAAAGGCTTCTCCCCTTTTGCAATAATTCAGGACCGCTTTTTATAATCGGTGCAGTTGGCTCAGCTTTTTTTAAAAACGCCAAAATCGGCATCTTTCTTTACCTCGTTCACATCTTTTCTGCCATTTTGGTAGGCTTTGTTATGCGTTTTTATAAGCAAAACGAAAATATAAAAAGCTCGGCTTTTAAAAAACCAACAAAAAAAGAGCTTTGTTTTGGCAAAATTTTTTCACTCGGCGTTGAAAACGCAGTTTTTTCTATCTTAAACGTATGCGGATTTGTAGTAATTTTTTCTGTGATTTCCGCAGTCGCCAAAGAAGTCTTAGCCCCATTTATCCAAAGCGATATTTTGCTTTCTTTTCTTAGCGGAATTTTAGAAATAACCTCAGGGGTTGCAGAAATTTCAAAAGCTTCTCTCCCCCTCACCTTTCGTTTGTGCCTGATTTCGTTTTTGCTCGGCTTTTCGGGAATTTGCATAAGCCTTCAGGTGTCAAAATGCATATCAGGTGAAAATATAAGTATGAAAACATATTTTTTCGGAAAGCTTCTTCACGGAATTTTCTCATGCCTGTTTTGCAAAATATTTTTAAGATTTTTTAGTTTTTCAACTTTTAGTCTGCCTCAAGCTGACGT
Source organism: Clostridia bacterium (assembly GCA_017935435.1). Taxonomy (GTDB): domain Bacteria; phylum Bacillota; class Clostridia; order UBA1381; family UBA9506; genus RGIG9126. The sequence continues at coordinate 13,716 of JAGBHP010000061.1, forward strand.
TTCTTTCCCGATTAGCTCAGCCTGCCTTGCAATAAGCTTTATATTTTTGCTCTCATTTTTATATATATCCATTAAAAAGCACAAATTATTTTAGTTAACCCTTGAAAAAACCTGAATAATTATGTATAATATACATTATAATATGCATAATAAGGAGCTAAACAAAATGCTTACTGTTCTACTTGTGCCAAATACGGAAAAGGAAGGCGCAGCATACTATGCCGAAATGGTCTGCGCTTACTTAAAGGATAAAGCGGAAATTCTTTATTATAAAGATGGTTTTTGCGATTTTGACAAGGTTGATATTATAATAGTTTTCGGCGGTGACGGAACCCTTTTGGAAACGGCATCTTATTCGTCTAAACACAAAATTCCAGTTCTTGGAATAAACCTTGGCAGTCTTGGCTTTTTGGCAGAGGTTGAAAAGCACGAAATTACAGAAAGTCTTGATAAGCTTCTGTCGGGCGACTATACGGTTGAAGAGCGAATGATGCTTCACGCAAGGCTTGTGTCAAAAGACGGCAAAAAGCAAGAATTTGACTGTTTAAATGATTTTGTTATCTCAAGGGCAAATCAGGGCGGACTTGTTGATTTAAAGCTTTATATAGGCGATGAGCCTGTTGAAGATTTTAAGGCTGACGGCATAATTTTTGCTACTCCCACGGGTTCTTCTGCATATTCGCTTTCTGCAGGCGGTCCTTTTTTAGACCCGTCGGTCAGTGCATTTTTAATCACGCCCGTATGCCCTCACAGTATTTATTCCCGTGCGATTGTATATTCATCAGATAAAGAAATAAGCATCACTCCAAATCAAAAAAACAACTCGGAAACTGTTGTAATAGGCGACGGAAGAGTTTTGGCAGAGCTAAAATCGAGCGATAGGCTGATAATTACAAAATCGCATCTTACAACCAAACTCATAAGGCTTAAAAATCACGCTTTTTACAACACTTTAAAAAATAAGCTTATGCATTAACAGGAGGAAGCAATGAAACAGGACAGACATTCGATGATTCTTGAATTGATTGATAAAAATTCGGTTGAAACGCAGGAAGACCTCGCTAATCTCTTAAAAGAAAACGGCTATAACGTAACGCAGGCAACTGTGTCACGTGACATAAAACAGCTTCGCCTAATTAAAGTTTCCTCTGACGGCGGAGTGTATAAATATGCCGCTGCAAAATCTGCAAGCGGCGGCGAGGTTGACGAAAAACAGAGAATTATTTTAGTGCAGTCGGTAAAGCACGTTGAATGTGCTCAAAACATTGTTGTTGTAAGCACGCTTTCAGGTATGGCACAGGCTGCGGCTTCTGTGCTTGATTGTATGAAGATAAAAGAAATTGTCGGCTCTATTGCAGGCGATGACACAATAATGTGCGTTACCAAAACAAACGACAGCGCAAAAGCGGTTTACGATAAAATAAAATCTCTTCTTTAGAAGGAGTTTGCTATGATTTTATGTATACACATTGAAAATATGGCAGTCATAAAATCTGCCGACATAGAGTTTTCAGACGGTTTTAACGTTTTAACGGGTGAAACAGGCGCAGGTAAATCTATACTTATCGACTCGATAAATCTGCTTTTAGGCGAGCGCACTCCGCGCTCCGTAATTCGCTTTGGTGAGCAGAGTGCAAGCGTTTCGGGTCTTTTTGCGGTGCCCGAAAACCACAGAAAAACCTTTGAAGAGCTTGGAATTGTGCCTGAAGAAGACGGCTCAGTACTACTGTACCGTGAAATTTTTGCAGACGGCAAAAATATTTGCAGAATTAACGGCAAAATCGCAACCGTATCGGTTTTAAAAGAGGTCGGGAAGCATCTTATCACAATTCACGGTCAGCACGATAATCAGATTATTTTAGATGCTAAAACCCACCTTGATTTTTTAGACCTTTTTGCAGGAACAGATGCGTCATTAATTGATATAAAAAGCAAGTACTGCAAAAAATATAAAGAGCTTGTTTTAATGCAAAAAGAGCTTGATGAATTAAATATAGACGAAGAAGAAAAGCTCCGCAGGATAGACCTATTAAAATACGAAATTGACGAACTTGAAAAAGCTGATTTAAAAGAAGATGAAGAGGAAGAATTAAAAAAGCGCCGAGATATAATACAGGGCGCACGTGAGCTTATAAAAAATGTTTCAGCTTCCCACGAAATGCTCTATGCGGGCGATGAAGTAAACGCATACTCACTTCTTGGCCGTGCGTGCGACTGCATAATAGACGCTCAGGAAATTGACCCGTCACTTGCAGAATATGCGGACACTTTAAGTGAGGCTATGGTAAATATCGAAGACGTTTCACGCTCACTTTCACGCTACATAGATAGCTTTGACGAAAACGGCGAGGGCTTAGATGAAATTGAAGCTCGTCTTGATGTAATCTTTAAAATGAAAAGAAAGTATGGCGGAAGCGTTTCTTCTGCTATTAAAACATACGAAAAACTTACCGAAGAATATGACGCAATCGTTATGTCTGATGAAAAAAAAGAAGAACTTACATTAGAAATAAAAAAGCTTTTAAAAGAATGTGCGCTATTATCGCAAAAAATGAGCAAAATAAGAAAAGAAGCCGCACCAAAGCTATCTTCCGGCATAAACGAAGCGCTTAAATATTTAGATATGCAAGGCGCAGAATTTGAGGTTTCCTTTAAAGAAACAGAGCTTTGTCAAAAAGGCACAGACGATGTAGAATTTTTGATTTCTACAAACACAGGCGAGCCTAAAAAGCCGCTCGGCAAAATTGTTTCAGGCGGTGAGCTTTCAAGAATTATGCTTGCAATTAAAAGTATACTGCCAAAATCCGAAACCGAGCCTGCAATGATTTTTGACGAAATCGACACAGGCGTAAGCGGAAGAGCGGCGCAAAAAATTGCAAATAAGCTTGCCGAGCTTTCCCAAAAAAATCAGATTTTGTGCGTAACGCACTTAGCGCAGATTGCAGCAGGAGCTGACACCCACTTTTTAATTGAGAAAAATGAAATCGACCAAAAAACATATACTACTGTTACGACGCTTGACCACGATGGGCGCATAAACGAAATTGCTCGCATTATAGGCGGCGACAGTGTAAGCGATATAACTAAAGCTCAGGCGGAGGAAATGCTTAGAAAATGAACATTTGTGACTTAATTAAAGAAAAAGCTCTCTCTATCGGTGCATATGACGTAGGTTTTTGCGCACTGCCTAAAAAAATTCAGGGCTTTGAAGAGCTAAATTATGCCGTAAGCGTTGTTGTAAAACTCTCTCCTGCCGTAATTTCAGGAATAGGCGATAGCCCTACGCATACATATTTTCATCACTACCGCACAGTAAATGCGTTTATCGACAGACTCACGCTCGAAATCGGTATGCTCCTTGATAAAGAGGGCTATCTTTATGCGTGTGTTCCTGCATCACAAACAGTAGACAGAGGAAATTTTACGGGTCTTTTTCAGCATAAAACGGCGGCAGTTCTTTCAGGACTTGGCACAGTGGGCAAAAGCGGACTTTTTCTTTCTGAAAAATACGGCCCTGCCGTAAGACTTGGCACAGTCCTGACAAATGCAGATTTGTCCGACGGCTTTTCTCAAAAAACTTCACGTGATGCCTGCAAAAACTGCCGAATTTGCGTAGACTCCTGCCCTGCTCTTGCAATAAAGGGCGAAAGCTTTGACCTAGAGAATCCCGAAAAGCTTTTAATCGACCAAAAGGCTTGCAGTGATTTTATGAAAAAGGAATTTCAGCATATAGGGCGTGGCGCAGTATGCGGAATATGTATAAGCCGTTGTCCAAAATTTAAAAAAACTTTGATTTTTTAATATCGCCATAAATTACCATTAACTAAAAAAATTACCTCGAATATAAAAAAACTCTCCGCACAAAATAGTATCGAGGCTTGTGCCTTATAAAAAAATTATTTTCAAGGAGAGAACTAAAATGTCAAGAAACAAACAGGTTGTTCCTGAAGCTAAGGAAGCTATGAACAGATTTAAAATGGAAGTTGCAAACGAAGTTGGCGTAAACTTAAAGCAGGGTTATAACGGCGACTTAACATCTAAACAGGCTGGTTCTATCGGCGGTCAGATGGTTAATAACATCTGTCCCGTACGAACTAAAATTTTTACCCGAAATAACCGCACATTGGGCGGTCATACTCAAAAAATCGGGTATGAGTATAGGATAGTGATATAAGTTTTACAAAAATATGCCTATTGTGTTGACAATAGGCATATTTTTTGATAAAATGAATATACTGATAGAGAAAGGATGTGTTTTATATGGCAAATACAAGTATGA
>JAGBHP010000062.1 GCA_017935435.1 Clostridia bacterium
CTTATTTATATAATATCAATATTCAAAACCGTAATCAACCACGGTTCAAAAGGTTGATAGAAAGGAGCAAGGTATAATGCAAATGACTGTTAGATGAGTCAATTACATTATACCAGGAAGAAAAATGGTTTACAGAGTTTGGGCAGAGGAAACAATGGAGCGCATTTTAAAAAAGCTTGAATATACGGCAGAAAAAATCGGTCCTCGCTTTCCGCATGTAACAAAGGGTGCCGAGTTTGACGAAAAAAAACCGAGTTTTTGGACAAACGGCTTTTGGCCCGGAATTTTATGGATTGCATACAAATATACAAAAAATGAAAAATATGCATCTATTGCAAGGGAAATCGAAGAAAAGCTTGATATAGTGCTTGATGAGTTTGATTTAATTGACCACGATGCAGGTTTTATATGGCTTTTGTCTGCGGGTGCAAGCTATCGCAAAGATAAAAATGACAAATCAAGACGCAGAGTTTTAAAGGCAGCAAGCTTTCTTGCATCACGCTTTAATACTAAGGGGAATTTTATTCGTGCGTGGAATTCAGACCCTTGCGTGGTTATAATTGACTGTATGATGAATTTGCCGCTTTTGTATTGGGCATCGAATGTAGTAGGCGACCCAAGATTTCGCCATGTTGCCGAGGCGCACGCAAAAACTGTTTTAAAGTATTTTATCCGCCCTGACGGTTCTGTTAATCATATAGTTGGATTTGATACAGAAACAGGAGAATATGAAAAGGTCTATGATGGTCAGGGAGCATCTCCCGATAGCGCATGGTCGAGGGGGACTGCCTGGGCGCTTTACGGCTTAGCGCTTAGTTACCGCCATTTAAAGGATGAAGCATTTTTAAATGCAAGCAAAAGAGTTGCAAACTTCTTTCTTGCAAATCTTCCTGAGGACATGGTTTGTCATTGGGATTTTAGAGTGGAAAAAAATGCAGATACGCCTAAAGATACTTCGGCTGCTGCGTGTGCTGCGTGCGGACTTTTGGAGCTTTCGGAGTTTGTTTCGGGTGCAGAAGGTGAAAATTATAAAGAAAAAGCGTACCAAATTTTACGCTCCCTTTGTGACAATTACTCAAATCTTGATAATAAAGATGACCACGCAATACTTTTCGGAGGCACAGGAAATGCTCCAAAAAATATGGACATAAATGTTGGCTTAATCTACGGAGATTATTTCTTCTTAGAGGGTGTAAGCCGCCTTGCAGGTAACAGGGAAATTCATTGGTACAGCGATGAGCTTTAAAAGCGTATTAATTAATAAATTTTTGACGAAAAGTAGGAAAAATGATGATTATAGAGAAAAATAAGAAAATTTTTGTTGCAGAGCCTGAAAATGCCACAAACAGAGAAAAATTTGCGGTAAGTGAGCTGAAAAAATACATAAAAAGAATTTTTGGGGTCGAACTTTGCGTAGTAACGGGTGAAAAAGAGGATTTAAAGTGCGCATTTTTAATTGGCGGCCCCGAAAGAAACACCATTACAAAAAAATATATATCCGAAGAAGAGTTCGACAAAACAGTTCCGGGTCCTGAGGGTATATTTATAAAATCATTTGGTGACTGCATTGTTTTGGCAGGAAGTTCTAAAAATGTAAACGAGTGCGAACGAGGAACTCTTTACGCAGTATATGAATTTTTGGAGCGGTTTTTGGGTTGCTCGCTTTCAGCATATATAAAAGAAGGTGTAGCAGGCGGAGAATATATTTCAAAAAAAGAAAAAGCCGATTTAACAGATATTTTTTATGTAAAGAAAAAAGCGGATATTCCCTACCGTGCGGCAGTTGCGCAGTATTCTGCACACGGCAAAGGCGAGGACTATGAGTTAGATATAGCATTTTTAGACTGGCTTTCTAAAAACAGATATAACTACATCTATACTTGGAACAGCGTTTATGAGCATTTTAAGGAAAACGGAATGCTTCTTGAAGCTATAAAAAGAGGTATTTTATTTAAAGTCGGTCATCATGATGCGATAGATACGCTTTTACCGCAGAAGGGAAATAAATATTTCAGCGAGCCTTATTTTGAAACACATCCTGAGTA
>JAGBHP010000005.1 GCA_017935435.1 Clostridia bacterium
ACTTAATTGTAGGTTTTAAACAAGCTAAAATAGGGCATTTTTCCTTGACAAAAATTTCAAAATAGTGGTATAATTTTTATGTAGGGTTTTTAACTACATAATCACAATTATGTTGTATTTTTCTATATTCTCGACAAACGGGTGCAGCCGGGGGATGAAAACATTCCCTGCCGTTTTGTATTGTATGCATTAAAATGCCCATTTGCATTTTGATGTTTTATAATAGATGTTTAAGCGGTTATGCAGAGACGGCGGCTTAGACAAAATTCTTCTCTGCCCGAAAAGCGAATCGGTAAAATCGCAAAATACAAAATCTTCAAAAGGAAAGGAAAGAAAAAATGAAGACAAACAAAATTATAGCTCTTATCTTAGCAGTAGTTATGATAATGGGCACAATGGGAATTGTGGCATCGGCAAATGGAAACACTCTAATTGTTGATGCAACAAATCAAGGATCATATGCTACTGTTGAGGCTGCGATGGATGCAGCTGTAAGTGGTGATACGATTAGACTTACCGCAGGCGAGTACGAAGCTTTTACAGTAAGCAAAGAAGGTCTAACCTTTGAGGGTACAGTTGATACTGATGGCAACAACCTTACAACGATTAAGACTCTTTGTGATACTGCTGCGACCGCAAATGGCGGCGTTGACTTAATGTGCGGAGGAATAACAACCTTTAGAAATCTTGACTTTACTGCAGGAACAGTAACGACAAATATTTGGAGTTCAGTTATTGGTTTTAAGAATGAATTGAATACTAAGAATCCAAGCATTGTTGTTGAAAATTGTGAATTTCAGGGCAGTGGCGTAGGCTTTGCTGCTTATATGCCGGGTTCAGGAAGTGAAACCTTCACAAACTGTGTAATTAATAATTTTGCAAGAGGTATTGGCGGTGACGCAGTAAGCGGAAATATAAGCGTTACAGGAACAACAATTACAGATTGTGCATATCCTGCACACGCAGGTACTGCTTATGTTAATAATATGAGCTTTACAATTGAAAATAGTAACGTCAGTGGCGGTGCATGCCACTTTGGTTCTGGTGTAAACGTAGAGTTTAGTGAGAAAACAACTCTTTCAAGTGTTGAATTAGGCGCATATGGAGATGCTAAAATTACTATTAGCGAAAGCTTCATTGAGGATTGTACCGTAGAAAGTAGTACAACAGCAGACTCAATCACTATCACAAATTCTTACGCTTCTAATGAATTTATGAACTCGTATGCAGATGCTATTGATAGTGATAATAGTTCAGCGATAACTGAAATAGTAGCAATTGCAAATGGAAAACCTTATGCTAAAATTCAGGATGCAGTTGATGCTGCTGAAATTGGCACAACGGAAATTCTGCTCCAACCTGGAACAATTGACGAGAATGTTATACTTTATCAGGTAAAAGATAAAAATATTGTTATTAAAGGAAGCAACGATGTAATTTATACAGGTTCTTTCCATATTTGTGGAAACAACAGATACGATGAAGATGAAACGATTACATTTGATGGCATAAACTTTGATGGAACAGATAAGACGGTAAATCACGACTTTATAACTTCGACTAGAAGAGAATATTCAGGCTCTACTCTTGTTTGGGGCGTTCCTCATAATGTTACGGTTATGAACTGTACTTTTAAAGGAAACTATGTAAACCAGTCCGAAGAGGAGTACAAAGGAAAAGCAGTTGTTGGTATTCGTAGCGCAGGTGGATACAACTGGACGGTTAAGGATTGCGTGGCTACAAACTTACACTCATTGATGGAAGCAAGTGCAAATTATATAGATGCAAATAAACCTGAAATAGACTATGCATCTGAAATTAGCGGAGTAAGCGTTACCAATAGCAAAAGCGGCCTTAACCTTGGCACAAACGCAAATTACACTATAACAAATTCTACATTTGATGTTTTGGAGTTTGCTATTCGTACTGATGCAAACAGCGATCGTGATGTTGACTTAGTAATTAAAGAATGTAATTTTATCGGTGAAAATGCTTTAATTGTAAGAAAACCAGATAGTGCTAAATTCACTTACGATGTAACTATGAATAATAATAAAATCGTTACTACTGGTGCAGGTATTGTAAGAGATGGTGGAAAAGATAACGATACAATTACATTCGACTTCGGCTTTAACTACTGGAATGGTGGAGAAGCTAAAGTTGAAGGTCTTAGCGAAGCTTCAATTGTTGCTTCACTTCCGTACTACACAGATGAAGATATGACTATTATTGGTGGGTCAGAAGTAAAGATCGGCGACAAATATTTAGCTACTTTAAAAGATGCAGCAGCATACGCTGATGAATTAGCAGCAACAACAGATGAGCAGATTGTAATTGAAATTTTAGAAGATATTACAATGGATTACGGCGTACGCTTCTTAGTTGCAAAGGATGTAAAATTTGTTGGTAATGACAATACCATTACATTAAAGGATGATCCTGCTCACGTTCAGGAAAGAGAAGAAACAGGAAAATCTTATTGTAACCCATATACAGAAGATCAGCCTACCGGTTTTTCATCAAGTAATGGTTCAAATGCTCCTGTTGTTGGTTCAAAATTATCATTTGAAAATTTAACACTTGTAAACGACAAAACTAACAAAGAAAACGGAGTTTACACAAGCGGACATGATGCTCGCGCAAGAAACTATACCTATGCATACGCTGATTTCACGGAGTACAAAAACGTAAACTTCATAGGCGGTGTTGCAGCGCATGGTAACACTACTTTTGATGGATGTACCTTTACAGAAGATTATGAATGGATGTTTGCTCTCTTTGTTGATGAAGAATACTCAAAAGCAGGCGAAACATTCAATACAGTTATCAAAAATTCAACTTTTGCACCCGAAGCAACTGCTTTTGGCGCATTAAAAGCAGCAAATGCAGAAGGCACTATGACCTATACTGTAACCAACACTAAAATCACTAACTTTACTTCTAACTATGCAATAGAAGGCGGAAAAAATACAACTGTTATTCTTTCTGATAACACAATTGAAAGTCCTGCCGGTATTTATGGTCCTGTAAGATATGCTGCAGGTTCAAAAGTAAATGATGTTGATGTAACAGAGGAAAATTTAGATGCTATAAATAAAGCAGTAGCAGAAAATAATACAATTAATGCAAATGCTATTACATTGAAATTTGAGCAGACAATGAAAAATGGAAAATGGGTTGAAGGCTCATATGATATCAACCTTTATGGTAACGGCGATGGAATTTATGAATTTGCATCAGCTGAATTTACATTTGATACATCTGAAAGCCTCGTTGCAAGCGGCGAAAGCACAATGCACTATACAGTAAAAGGCTTAAACGGTGTTGAGGTTATCAAAAATCCTGAAAGAAACGATGCTAATGCTGATGATGTTGTAACACTCGGTTTCTTTGCTACAAATAATCCTAAGTTAAACGAAAAGCTTTCAGGCGAAAAAGTTACTATTGGTAATATCGTATTTGACGGAAAAGGCGATATCAAATTAGACGTTACCGATGGATATGTTGTTGCAACAAAGTATGATACTTTTGATGAAGCTGAATACACAACAAAAACCGACGCAGTTTATAAATTAAACCTTGGTACAGGTATTACAGGCGATAACGTTGCACTCGATACAAGAAATGTTGTAATTAATATCGAGTTTGAGCATGACATTGATGCAGATAATTCTGCAGACGAAATGGCATACAAGGCAATTACAGTAACCTTAAAAGATTCTATTGGCGAAACATACAACGGAATTATTGATGTTAAAGATGCAAATAAAGCCGTAGTTACATTTGATAAAGAGGTTCTTTGCGGTGTAATTACTGTAACACTTAAGGCTGACGGTTTCAGAACTTACACATATCAGACAACATTTGAAGATGCTGAAAGTGATTTTGTTCTTAATTTCTGGAACAGCGTAAAGAGAGGTAAAACTCTTTATATTGAAGAAGGTAACGACAGAAGCAAAATGGCTCACAACTTCTTAGTTGGTGATATCGCTATGGACTACATCATTGACAAGTACGATTTAGCAGCCGTTACATCTTACTACGGAAACTACGATATTAAAACAGGTGATAAGTATGTAAGATACGACTTAAACCGTGACCACCAGATTGATATCTTAGACGTAGCTTACGTTCTCCATGGTATGGGTAACTGATTACAATTAAATAAACTAAAAGGAAGCTCTTCGGAGCTTCCTTTTAACATTTTAGCATATTCCCTTTGCTTTTAAGTATTTATTTTTTGTTGCTTCTCCGCCTCTTATATGGCGATTTATTTTGTTGGTCTGAAGCACAGCCTTAACCTCGCATGCCAAAGACTTGTTTATTTCCCATAACCTTTCGGTTACGTCTTTATGTACGGTAGATTTTGAAATACAGAATTTTTTTGCTGTGCTGCGCACAGTAGCTTTATTGTTAATAATGTATATTGCAAGTTCAGTTGCACGCTCTTCGATATATTCTCTCAACTATTCCACCGACCTTTCCTTTGTACCAATATATGTGCGCAAAGGTCAGTTTATGAGGTGCCGCTAAAATTAAAAAAATAAAATATAATAAAAATTATTGTATTTTATCAGAATTAATGATATAATATTAATACTTATGAAAATATATATTTTTATATAATTGGAGGCAGAATATGAGCGAAATTATAAATACAAATATGACAGAAAACGAAGAAATCGGTGAAATTAAAATATCAGAAGAGGTTATTCAGGTTGTGGCAGGCATTGCTGTTGGCGAAATTGAAGGCGTGAGCGTTACAAATTCAATCGCTGAGGGCATTGTTGAAAAGTTTGTAAAAAGAAGCTACGGCAAAGGCATAAAGGTAAATTTGGAGGAAAACAACGCAGATATCGACGTTCACATTACGGTTGATTACGGCGTTAAAATTCCTGATGCCGCTTTTCGTCTTCAGGAAAATGTTAAAAAGGCGATAGAAACTTTTACTGACATTACTGTGGGCAAGGTAAACGTTTTTGTTGACGGAATAAATATGGAAGACGAGTCAAAAGTGAAAAAAGCATCTAAAAAGGTAGCTAAAGAGGAAGAAATTACAGAAGAGCTTACCGCTTTTGATAAAATCGAGGAAGTTCCCGAAGAAATTGATGAATAACAAAAAAGCGGCGGCGTGTTTAGCGCCGCCTGTAAAATTTTAAAGGCAAACAGGAGGACGAAATGGATAATACAAATACATATAAAAGCCCGCTTTGTTCGCGATATGCAAGCCGCGAAATGCAGGAGCTTTTTTCGGAAGATAAAAAGTTTAAAACTTGGAGAAAATTGTGGATAGCTCTCGCTGAAACTGAAAAAGAACTCGGAATTAATATAACCGACGAACAAATAGAGGAGCTTAAAGCAAATGCTGAAAATATAAATTATGATGTGGCACGTGCAAGGGAAAAAGAAGTCCGTCACGATGTTATGTCGCACGTTTATGCTTACGGCGTGCAATGCCCCAAGGCAAAGGGTATTATCCATTTAGGCGCAACCTCGTGCTATGTTGGCGATAATACCGATATCATCATTATGACCGAGGCTTTAAAATTAGTCCGCAAAAGACTTGTAAATGTAATTGCAAAGCTTTCTGAGTTTGCTTTAGAATATAAAGATATGCCGACGCTCGGCTTTACTCATTTTCAGCCTGCACAGCTTACGACTGTGGGAAAACGTGCAACTCTTTGGATTCAGGATTTATTAATGGACTTAGAGGATTTGGAGCATCAGATTTCTAAAGCACGTCTTTTAGGCTCTAAGGGAACGACGGGAACCCAGGCAAGCTTTTTGGAGCTTTTTGGCGGTGACCACGAAAAAGTAAAGAAAGCTGATATTAAAATTGCTGAAAAAATGGGATTTTCTGCAGTTTTTGCGGTGTCGGGTCAGACGTATTCGAGAAAGCTTGACTCTCAAATTCTTGCCGTTTTAAGCTCAGTTGCGCAGAGTGCGTATAAATTCAGTAATGATTTAAGATTGCTTCAGCATTTAAAGGAAATTGAAGAGCCTTTCGGAAAAAATCAAATCGGTTCTTCTGCTATGGCATATAAAAGAAATCCGATGCGCTCAGAGCGTATTGGTGCGCTTTGCAGATATGTAATTGTTGACAGCTTAAATCCTGCAATTACCGCATCGACTCAGTGGTTTGAAAGAACGCTTGATGACTCTGCAAACAAGAGAATTTCCGTGCCTGAAGCATTTTTGGCAACGGATGCTATACTTTCAATCTTTTTAAACGTTGCAGACGGCTTGGTGGTTTATCCAAAGGTAATACATTCTCACATAATGAGCGAGCTTCCGTTTATGGCGACAGAAAATATCATGATGAGGGCAAGCTTAAAGGGCGGCGACAGACAGGAGCTTCACGAAAAAATCCGTGTGTATTCTATGGAAGCGGCAAAGGTGGTTAAAATGGAGGGTAAGCCCAACGATTTGCTTGAAAGAATAGCAAACGATAAAAGCTTTAACCTTGATAAAAATGAGCTTGATGCTCTCTTAAATCCTGAGGACTATGTGGGACGTGCACCCGAGCAGACTGAGGAATTTATTTCGGAGTGCGTAAATCCCGTTTTGGAAAAATACAAAGAAGAGCTTGGTGAAAAGGCAGAGCTTTCTGTTTAAAGAGGAGTGAGAGGATTGACGTTAGGATTTATCGGCGGCGGAAATATGGCAAGCGCCATAATCGGTGGAGTGATTAAGGCGAGGATTTGCGATAAAAACGACATTTTTGTTACAGATGTAAGCGACAGCGTTTTAGAAAAATATAAAAAAGACGAAATAAAGTGCGGCAAAGATTTAGATGCGGCGCTTTCGGCAGATATTGTAATTTTTGCCGTAAAACCCTTTATTCTTCCTGATGTTTTAGCAAAACTTTCCTTGATGAAAGATGAAATAAAGGACAAGGTTTTTGCGTCTATTGCGGCAGGTGTAACGCTCAAAAAAATAAAAGAGGGTCTTGGCTTTGATGCGAAGGTCATAAGAATTATGCCAAACACTCCTGCACTCATTGGCGAGGGAATGAGCGTTTTAGTGTCTGACTATTTACCTGCAAGCGAGGAGGAGTTTAACTGCGTTAAGAGCATTTTTGATGCGGTTGGAAAAACGGCAGTTTTGCCTGAAAGCCTCATTCCAGCCGTAACCTCTGTTTCGGGAAGCGGCCCTGCTTATGTTTATATGTTCATTGAAGCATTAGCAGATGCAGGTGTTTCGGGAGGTCTGGCAAGAAAAGATGCTTATCTTTTGGCAGCGCAAACAGTTTTAGGCTCTGCTAAAATGGTGCTTGAAACTAAAATGCATCCCGGAGAGCTTAAAGATATGGTTTGTTCGCCTAAGGGAACTACGATTGAGGCGGTAGCAGAGCTTGAAAAAACAGGCTTTAGGGGCTCGGTTATTTCGGCAGTTAATGCGTGCTGTGAAAAAGCGGAAAATATGTAATTATAAAAATTTCCAATGATAATTTTGTTTTAAAAAATACAAAATCCATATAATATTAATACAAAAATATGAAAGGATGAGAATTTGTATGTCAAAATTAAGTTGGGTAAGTGCAATGATGTTCGGTGCAGCGGTAGGCTCTGCAATCACTATGGTGGTGGACCCCGTAGATGATAAAAGAAGAAAAAAGCTTCATAAAAATGTGGGCGTTATGGCTAAAACCGTGACAGGAGTTTTAGACGCTGTTATGGATATGAAAAGATAAGACGTAAACAAACAAAACCCATATATCGGGAAAAAACAAGACCCGATGTATGGGTTTTTTAGATTAAAACTATAAATTTTGCAAAAATTTCAAATTAGTATATGATTTTTTGCAAATTTATGATATACTATAACAAATGAAAAACATTTAAGGTGAAATATATGAATGAAAGAAAGAAACTACACAGTCTTTTTAAAAGACTTGATTATGTAACCTTGATTTTAGTCGTAATCATTTCTGTTATCGGACTTGTTGTAATAGCGTCTGCGTCAAAATCGGCAGATGGAATTTCAAGAAGATTTTTAGTGCAGTCGGTTGCTTTTGTAATCGGACTTGGTCTTATGATTTTTATGTCGTCGATAGATTATGAAAGCTATCAGGATTTTGTAAAGCCGATAATTTTGGGAAGTATTTTGCTTTTGCTTTTTACGCTAATCTTTGGCGAAGGAAAGGAAGAAACGGGTTCAAACAGCTGGATAAGATTTGGCCCTATTGGAATTCAGCCGTCAGAGCTTGTAAAAATTGCATTTGCAATCACTTTTTCGGTGCATCTTGTAAAGGTTAAAGAGGATATTAATGTTTTAAGAACCCTTTGTGGACTTTTTGGACATTTTCTTTTGATTGTTCTTCCCGTAATACTTCAAAACGACACGGGAACGGCTTTGGTTTTTACCTTTATGTTTTTGGTGATGCTTTTTTGCGCAGGACTTTCGTATAAATATATTTTTGCAGGCGTTGGTGCAATAGCGGTTTTTGCGCCGATTGCATGGTTTTTTCTGCTTCAGCCTTATCAGAAAAACCGCTTTTTAACATTTTTTAACCCCGAAAGCGACCCGCTTGGGCACGGCTATCAGGTTACGCAGTCAAAAATTGCAATCGGTTCGGGCGAATTTTTGGGAAGAGGCTACTTAAAAGGTCCGCAGACACAGCTTTCTATGCTTCCTGAAAAGGAAACGGACTTTATTTTCGGTGTAATCGGCGAAGAGTTCGGCTTTATCGGCACAACCATTGTTCTGCTTTTGCTGATTTTCCTCATTTGCCGTTGCCTTTATATTTCTTCGCAGGCAAAAAATGATTTGGGAAAATTTATGTGTATCGGAATATCTGCAATGCTTTTATTTCACACATTTGAAAATATTTGTATGTGCGTGGGACTTATGCCTGTTACGGGCATACCGCTTCCTTTCCTTAGCTATGGCGGTTCATCGCTTATTACAAATTTTGCCGCAATCGGTCTTGTTATGAGCGTTTGGGCAAGAAGACACACGATTAATTTCGGTTTAGAGCCGATTTAATAAAGAAAATAAAAAATATTTATAAATTAGGAGGAGAATATGAGCAGTAAAGTAAAAATTATTACCGACTCAGCTTCAGACCTTTTGCCCGAAGAGGCAAAAAAATATGATATAGAGGTTATTCCTTTCTCAATTTTTATTGACGGAAAAGAATACAAAACAGGCATTGACCTTTTAAGTGAGGACTTTTATAAATTACAGAAAACCTGTAAGGAAGTTCCTACAACCTCGCTTGTTGCACCTGAAGTAATTTATGATACGTTTAAAAAATATGTAGTAGAGGGAAGAGAAATTCTTCTTATTACTATTTCTTCAAAAGGAAGCGGATTTTATAACAGCGCGCGCCTTGCTTCTGAAATGATTGCAGATGAATATCCTGATGCTAAAATTAAAATTCTTGATACGCAAAAATTTGCATACGTTTATGCATACGGTGCAATTGAAGCCGCTAAAATGGCAGAGCAGGGTATGGGGCTTGATGAAATTTATGAAAAAACAAAAGAGCTAATTTCAGATTTTGAGGTTTACGCCGTTCCTGAAAGTCTTGTATATTTAGAAAAAGGAGGAAGAATCAATAAAGCAAGCTTAATTTTTGGTTCTGCTCTCGATTTAAAGCCAATGATTTCCATAAGAGACGGACTTATTGAAAGTGTTGGTATGCTCAGAGGTACAAAAAAGATTCCTCAAAAGCTTATTAAGAAAATTAAGGAAACAGGCATATCTCAAGAAGGTAAAACTGTTATTGTTGTAAATGGCGATATGGATGAAACGACGCAGGAGTTTGTTGAGCTTGTAAAAGCTGAGCTTAATCCGGGCGAAATTCTTGTTAAACCCATTGGCCCTACTATTGCAACTCATGTTGGACCCGTATTTGGAATATTCTTCCATTTGTCATAATTAAAGAAAAAAGGGAGCATATTGTTGTAATTTTTAAATTTAAGGGGCGAAAAATATGCGGTTTGAATACTTTTTATACGGATTTAAGACATTTAAGAAAAATGCGAAAGAAATTTTCGATTTAAAGGATATTTGTGCTCTTTTTGCATTGTTTTTTGCGCTTGGAATTTTCTTTTCCAAGGCACTTCCTGCTTTTACGAAAAAAATAAGAGGAATAATTGCTTTGTTTGCAATACTTTCTGCAGTTCCTGCTATGGTTAAAACAGTAGTTGCATTTTTTGCCGGAATTTCTGAGTGCAGGCATAAATACCTAAACTAAAGGAGAAAAGAAATTGTTTAAGATATTAAATCAGGAGGGACGTGCAAGAAGAGGAGAGTTTACCACGGTGCATGGAACGGTGCAGACGCCTGTTTTTATGAACGTGGGAACGTCTGCGGCTATTAAAGGTGCGCTTTCGGCTGAAGATTTAGAGCAAATCGGCTGTCAGGTAGAGCTTTCTAATACCTATCATCTTCACGTGCGTCCGGGGGATAACGTTATAAAAACCCTTGGCGGAATTCATAAATTTATGAACTGGAAAAAGCCGATTCTTACAGATAGCGGTGGTTTTCAGGTTTTTTCGCTTGCTAAAATCCGCAAAATAAAGGAAGAGGGCGTTTTCTTTTCTTCGCACGTTGACGGCAGAAAAATTTTTATGGGACCTGAAGAAAGTATGCAGATTCAGTCAAACCTTGCGTCTACTATTGCGATGGCTTTTGATGAATGCATGCCTGCAAGGTCGGATATTTATTATGCTAAAGAAAGCGTTGCAAGAACTGAGCGCTGGCTTGTGCGTTGCCGTGATAAAATGAATGAGCTGAATAAAATGCCTGACACCATAAACAAAGAGCAGATGCTTTTTGGCATAAATCAAGGCGGTCTTTTTGATGAACTGCGAATAGAGAATATGAAAACTATCGCAAAACTCGACCTTCCGGGATATGCCGTAGGCGGTCTTGCGGTGGGAGAAACTCACGAAGAGATGTATCACATTTTAGATGTAACGCTTCCGCACGCTCCTGAAAATAAGCCGAGATACTTAATGGGGGTAGGCACGCCTGCAAATATTATTGAGGCGGTTTATCGGGGAATTGACTTTTTTGATTGTGTTATGCCGTCAAGAAATGCCCGTCATGGTCATCTTTTTACTAAGAACGGCGTTATTAATATAAATAATCAAAAATATGAATTAGACCCTCTGCCAATTGACCCTGAATGTGATTGCCCTGTGTGCCGAAATCACTCAAGAGCATATATCAGGCATCTGCAAAAGGCAGGCGAAATGCTCGGTATGCGCCTTGCGGTTATGCATAATCTGTATTTTTATAATAACTTAATGAAAGAAATACGAGAAGCGATAGAAGAAAACAGATTCGCAAAATTCAGGGAAGAAAATGTCGAAAAATTATCTAAAAGAATATAACTAAATAAGAGGCTGTCTCAATAAACATTTACTATGTATAAACATCCAAAACTGTAGGGGCAAATCATGATTTGCCCGCGGGTCATTCGTGAATGACCCCTACAAAAGGAAGAATTATCCATAGACTTTGTCTTGTTGAGACAGCCTCTTTTGGGTGTAAGAAAAATAGTGCAGATTTTGCTACACCTCTTTATTGTTTGATTAAAAAATTCTTTATATAATACTTAGAGCTTAAATCAAGCTGGTAGCTAAGCTCGTCATATCCTATTTCTTCGGCAAGGGTAGGCTTTTGCGAGAAAAGATTTGTGCCAAGTCCTAAACGCTCACCGCCAATTTCGCACCCAATGGCACTAAGCGTCGTAGGAAACATATCAAAGCTTGTAAAAACTCTGTTTTTAAGATTTTCAGTCTCCGTTTTTGAGTTTATAAAGCAGTTGTAAACTGTTCTTTCGTAGTTTTCGTCTACATTTCTTTGTATGTATTCATTATCCATTGTAAGATGGTCGCCTGCAATAACTATTGTTGTGTTTTTGTAAAAGCTTTGCTTTTTAAGCCAGTTAACAAAGTTATGCACCTGACGGCTTGCGCATGATATTACGTTACTGTATTGCTCGTGATATTCGTTTTTGCAAAAATTACAAATAAATCCGTCGGCAAAGTGAGTGTCAACCGTAAGGAGAGTCAGTGAAAAGGGCTTGTCTTCTTTTGACATTTCCAAAAGCTTATCTTTTGCATAGTCAAAAAGATAAGTATCCTCCATTCCCCACCATACATAATAATCTTCGGGTATGAGTTTATCTTCTTTTGCGGTGTTTAAGTCATAGATAAAATCTGTGTTATGATTTTTATAATAAATATCTCTGTTGGCAAAGGAAGCATTTGAGCCTACCATAAGTGCCTGATTATAGCCGTTTTGGTGCAAAATATCGGTAAGAGTTGTCACACCGGGAAGAAATGCGTCTTTTCCGTACTCGTTATTATTTAAAGTTCCGGGCGAGGCTTTTAAAGGAATACCTGCGCTTTGTGAAACCATTGCCGCAACTGTCCAGGTAGACCCGGGAGGTGTAAAAAATCCGCCAACGCTGCTATTGTGCGAGAAATTTACATTTTCATCTGCTAAGTGAGTAAGCTCCTTCATAATGTTTTTAGGAAGAGCGCCGCCGTCTGCTTTTGACATATAGGCATTTTCTATTGATTCTAAAAAAATGTAGATGAGATTTTGCTTTTCTTCAGGGAAAATAATCTCTGTTTCAGCGGGGTCAATGTAAAAATCGTCAAAAAGCGTCGATTTGTGCATTAGCTTATACGCATAGCCGAAAATGCTGACCTTGCTTCCTGCGCATATCAAAAAGATAAGAGCAATTATTAATGCGATTACGCTTTTGTGCCAAAGTTTAATCTTAAAAAACCATTCCTTTTTAATTCTTATAAGAAAAATTACGCAAATACAAAGGGCAGACACAAAAGAAGTCGGCAAAAGAGCGTCAAGTGCAAAGCTTTTTAAAATACCGCTATCCACGCCGTTCATATTTGAAAAAAGCGTAAACAAAACCGAGTCAAACCCCGTATCACCGTAGTGATTTATGTACCACTGCGCCGAAAAAAACAACAAAACTGAACATATTAAAAGCGCACAACAGAGCGTTTTAACTAAAATATGTCCAAGCTTTGTTTTTGGTTTATTACAAAGTATAGTTGTTTCCAAAATTACCTCCATAGAGAAAAACTTTCTATCGAAAATTAGTATATAATGTAAAAATTATATAATATAAGGAAAAAAATGTCAAGCAAAAGAGTTTATCTAAAATCCACATATATATCACAAAAATACACTTGTTATATCTTTTTTTGTTGTGTTAAAATTAATATGGACACACATTTACTAAAACAGAAACGAAAGGATGTTTTTATGAGTTTAAAAAAAATTATATCGGTTTGTTTAATCGGCATTTTAAGTTTGGGTACTGTAAATTGCGGTGTTTTTGCAGATAGTGCGGTTGCTTTTATTGGGAAAGCGTCGTATGATAGCCTTTCGGATGCGCTCAGCTCTGCAAAAAGCGGTGACATAATAGAGCTTTCGGCAGGAAGCTATGAATTTGGAAAGGTTATTTTGCCTCCTGAGCTTTTAAATGTTACAATTAAAGGAGCTAAAGACAAAGCTACTGTAATTAAAAATTCAGTTCTGACGTCATCGACAGAAGAAAAGCTTAATTATACGGATATTACAATTGACGGAATTGTTTTTGATAATTCCTATATTGCGCTTAAATCAAGCGGTAGCGGAAATTCTGTGTATAAGAACTGGAAAGTTACCAACTGTGAATTTAAAAATATTCTTACCCCCGACAAAAACCGCCCTGCATTTGAATATGCACAAAAAGCGGTGCTTGAAAAAATGAATGGTTTTACGTTTACAAATAACGTAATTGAAAATGTTTCGGGTGGACTAAATACAGGTGTCAGAATTGGCTCTGCAAGCGGTAAAATTACAATTTCAGATAATATTATTAAAGATGTTTCGTGGAATGCAATTCAGATTACGAATGTAAACGAAACCTCGATAAATGATTTAGAAGATGACCCTGTTGTTGAAATTACAGGTAACACAATAAGCGGTGCAGGTGCTGATGAAGGAATGGTTAACCTTGGCAACTCCACAAAATGCCGAGTTGTGTTTAAGAAAAATACGCTTACAAAGCGAATTAGTAGCCAGCCGTACCTTTGCTACGTAAAAACGAACGTTGAAATTTCAGATAACACCTGGCTTGATGAAAACGGAAACGCTCTTAATGATGAAACCGCTTTAGAGGGTGTTTTTACAGAAGAAGAAAATGCAGAGCTTACAAAAGCGGTAGAGCGTCTTAAAAGCTTTGGTATAGCAAAGGGCATAAGCGACAAAGATTTTGGCGCAAAAGAAAAAGTTACCCGTGAGCAAATGTCCGCTTTTATTTACCGCATGATGAATAAGGGCGAGTCTTTAGAAAACGGAGAAAATAAAACATCTTTTTCTGACCTAAATGACCCCATATTTTATGCAATGGTTTCGTGGGCAAGCGAAAAGGGAATTATTAAGGGCATAAGCGAAACAGAGTTTAATCCAAAAGGCGGAATTACGCTTCAAGACGCTTTTGCCATGGTTTTAAGAGCGTTGGGTTATGAAGAAAACGAAGAAATTACATATCCTGACGGCTACATAAATTTAGCTAAAAAATTAAGACTTTCAGAAAATGTCAGTGCAAAAGAAAACAGCGAAGAGCTAACACGTGGCGATGTGGCAATCATTTTATATAATGCTTTATTTGCAAAGCAAAAAGATGGCGAAAATGTTGCAATGTCAGTTTACGGAAGACACTTTTTAGACGGCAAAAAGGTACTGTTTATCGGTAATTCGTGGACATTTCATGGGCATGCAGTGTTTAGAAAATCAAGAACGGTGTTAGAACTAAGCACAAGACGAAACGACACAGGATATTTTTATCAGCTTGCTAAAACTAATGGGGCAGAGCCTGCCATTACCAACTGGACATGGGGCGGTCATAAGTTAAAGGACATTTTTTCAAATGTTTACACCGCAGAAAGAGAATGTAAGGGTTTAGACCACTTATCAAACTTTATCGATTATGACTACGATTATGTATTTATGCAGGAGGGAAGTGTGCAGAATGCAGAAACTGTCAGAGAGGTAGCAGAAAAATTCAAAGAGGTAAACCCTGATACGAAATTCTTTGTACTGATGCCGTCTTATCACTATTTTGGTGAAAAAGATACCACCGAATATATTAAAAACTTAGAGGCTCAAGACATTACTGTAGTTGACTGGGGCAGAATGGTAGTTGATGTTGCAAACGGAAAAGCAGAAGTTCCGGGAGCGGTAGAAAAATACAATAAAAACAGCTTTATTGTTGCACTTTCTGAAACAGACGGACATCACCCCAACGTTCTTACGGGATATGTTACTGCACTTATGGCATACTGTGCACTTACAGGCGAAAGTGCAGTAGGACAGAGCTATGAGTTCTGTGGGGATACAAATATAAGCAAAGAATTTGATTTTGAAGCATACGAAAGAGATTACTACGTTTATGATAATGCTACAACTAACTTCCCTGAAATTTTTGCATCACCAAGCGATATGAAAGGCTTGCAAATGCTTGCAGATGAATATCTTGCAAAATAAAAAACGGTTTAAGAAAATATAATAAAAAGGATTGTGACAATCGTCACAATCCTTTTTCATCGAACATCAAAAATTTATATACAGGTATATCTAAAGCGTTTGAAATATCAAAAAGTGTATCTAAAGATATTGCTTTACTTATATTGGGAGCTTCAATATGCCCAATAAAAGCAGGAGATTTTTCTATTTTTTCAGCAAGTTGCTCTTGCGTTAATCCCCTTAATTTTCTGTAATATGCAATTTTTAAACCAAGTTGTAAATATTCAAATTCATATATGGGCTTCACGTTATCACCTCAATATAATTTTATCAAAAACTGCTTGTTATTGACATGAACAGATAAATATAGTATACTATCTTACAGATATAAATATGAAAGTGACAGCGCATATGAGGTGGTATGTATGAATAATTGGTTTGAAAAGAATATTTATTGTTCCAAAGCAGAACGGTATATGCAAAAAATAGAAAAATCGTATTTTTTGTACAAGCTGGCAATTTTTATGGAAGCTGGTGGCGTATATGCTTCTTTAAGAGTGCTTTTTATATCAAATAAAGAAATATGTGAAAGACTGAATACATCTATTATAGTTTTGATACTATTTTACGCCTTTACGGTCATAATAAATCTATATTTAAAAAGAAATGTGTATAATCGCTTGAATGAAGAGAATGTCATAGAAGAAAAAAACTATGAAGCAGTATATGGTAAAAAGGAATTACTAATAAATTTTGCTTCAGTTGTCGGTGGAATTTTGAACTTTATATTTTTGCTGATAGAATTTGACATGATTACGGCATTTGAGGGTGGATTAACGGCTTTGTCTTTTATATATGCACTGCTTACAGCAATTTGGACTTTTAAGTACGCAGGGGTTATTGTGATGGCACTGATAAATTTAATAATTTATATGATAATATAATCTGTAATGTAATTTTATAAATAAAACAAAGCCAAGCGCAAAAACTGTGCGCCCGGCTTTGTTTTATTTACTTTTCTGCATAAAATTTTCTTTGGTTTTAAAAACCTCGCTTTTTTCGGCGTTATTTTCTTTTAGCCAACCTCGGGAAATTAAAATATCACAGACATCGTTTTTAATTTCCTGTTCATCGGCAAGAACAGCCTGAAAAGCTTTTGCAATTTGCGGTGTAACGGAGGATAAGAGTGCGTGGTTATATTCTCCTGCGATATAGTCCTGACTCATTGCTGCGTCAAGCATAATATCGTGTTCGCTAAAATTAATATCCTGTTTTTGCAAAATTTGCGCCTCCTTTTACTGCAAAAAGCCCATTAATGTATTAAAATGCTGTTGGTGCTTATCTGCAATTTCTCCAAGCTTCTTTTTTAGCTCTGCGTCTGAACAAAGCGAAGAAAATGT
Source organism: Clostridia bacterium (assembly GCA_017935435.1). GTDB lineage: Bacteria > Bacillota > Clostridia > UBA1381 > UBA9506 > RGIG9126. Next base: position 16,905 of record JAGBHP010000005.1, read on the forward strand.
GCGGTATTTTCTGACCAAAACCTGTTCTTTCGCAAGAGAAAGACCAACATTTTCAAGTTCTTTTTCTGTAAGTGACATATGAAAACCTCCCTTTTTCTTTTAGTTTTAACAAAAATTTTTAGTTTATTCAGCGCAAAATTACTTTTTTGTTTGAAAAATGAGTGTTAATTTATACTGTCTATATTGCTCATGGGTTTTAAATAATCGTTTAATATGCTTGCTCCGTAGTCCTTTGCAGGCGCCCATTTTCCGCCTAAATCCTCTATATTTACGACTTTTCCTGCCCAAGCGGCGGTAGAAGTTTTATAAAAACGCTCGTGAGGCTCGCCGATTGGCGCAAGACCTACGTATGCGCACATGTGGTTAAAGTGGCCTCTTACGCCGTCTTCGGGACTTTCAAAGCTTTCGTGGTCGAAGGGTGCGTCGCCTGATGCCGCAACTGTTTTAATGCCTGCCCAATTGTTTTGTGAGGGCGTAACACTTCCTGTATACTTTCCGTAATTTGTTTCCTTTGCGGCTTGGGCGTAAAGCACCTCGGGGCGTATTCCTGTTTTTTCGCCGTATTCCCAGTAAAGCGGTGCAACATCTAAAAAACGCTTGTCCGCATTTTTACTTTCTGCCCAGGAAAGAGCTTGAGAAAGCGAGATTTCTGATTTTCCGACAATTTTATTTGAAAGCGTATTTGGTTTTAGGTTGCCATTTTTTATCTCCTCGGCTCTTTTTAAAATGACGCAGGCTTCGGCTCTTGTTACCTCTCTTTGGGGATAAATTGCGCCGCTATCTGCGCTTAAAATGTTTTTATTTACAGCCGCCGCAAAAAGAGGCTTATTTTCCTCACGAACAAGTGAAAAATCAGAATAAAGACTGTTTAGGCTATCGTAATTTTCGGCACTTAAACCTAAAATTTTAGCGCAAATAACCGCCAAATCCTCACGGGTGCACGCATTTTCCGGATAAAAATGGTCGGGTAAGTCTTGGTTTTTCGGGAAAAAGTCAGCGCACGCAGATATATATCTATATGACCAACGAGTGTCGGCGACATCTGCAAATTTTTGCGGATTTTCTTTTTTTGAATCTAAATTAAACGTGAAAAAGAGCATTTTAGCAAGCTGCTCTTTAGAAACTAAGGCTTGCGGCAAAAAGGTGTTCTCTGCGGCGGCACTTATTGCGCCGATTTTAGAAAGAGATAAAATTGCGTCTTTTGCCCAGGAAAAGTTTTCAGAGATGTCAGTAAAAGTGGGCGCAGTTTTGCCAAACTCTTTTACTTTGTCAGAGTTTGTACCAAAAAATATGGCAATTGTACAAAGAATAAAAATTATTTTTTTAAACATAATTCCCTCCGGCGTTTTTTTAAAAGTATATTCACGCACGAAGGGAATTATGACAGTTTATTTATTTTTTAAAAATGCATTTTTGATATCCGAAAGCATATAAAGCGAGCCGATTGCAACTATTACATCGTCTTCTTTTGCTAAAGACAGTGCTTTTTTTGCGGCGTCTTCGTTATCCTTTTCGGTATAGATATTTTTAAATTTACCGCTTGCCTCACACAAAAGCTCGTCTATACTTGCTTTTCTGGTGCTTGCGATTTCAGTTAAAATCAAATCATCGGTAACATTTTTTAGCTTGCATAAAGCATACGGGTACTCTTTATCTTTTAGCATCGAAAAAATGCAGATAAGCTTTTTGCCGTTAAGCATTTTTTCGGCAGTTTCTACAAAAGCATCAATTCCGTCGGCATTGTGTGAGCCGTCTAAAATAACAACCGGGTTTTGAGAAATTATTTCCATTCTGCCGGGCCATTTGGCATTTTTAAGTCCTGATAAAATGTTATCCTCGGTTATGTTAAGACCCAAATTTTTAAGTGTAAGTGCTGCGTTAATTGCGGTAACTGCGTTTAAAATCTGGTATACACCGATTTGCGAAAGAGTAACCTCCATATTTTTATATGAAAAATTACTGCCCGAAATGTCGCATTTTTTTATGGTTAAACTGCTCAAATCGTTTTCTGCAAACTGTGCATTTTTTAAGGCGGCGTTTTTCTTTATTTCATCTATCACTTCATCCCTTTGGTCAGGGTAAGAAACAACAAAAACTCCGTCTTTTATAATTCCGCACTTTTCAAAGGCGATTTCAGCAAGCGTATTTCCCAAAAATTCGCTGTGGTCAATGCCGATTTTGGTGATTACGCAAAGCAGGGGATTTTTTATAACGTTTGTTGCATCAAATCTTCCGCCAAGTCCGACCTCTAATACAACAACGTCACACTTTTGCTCGTAAAAATATAAAAATGCCGCAGCGGTTATTATTTCAAATTCCGTCGGATGCTCCATATTTTTTTTGAGCATATTATTAATTGCGGCGATAACCTTTTCCATAACCGCACTAAAATCGCTGTCGGGAATATTTTTGCCGTCAATTTTCATTCTTTCGTTAAATTCATATATAAAGGGCGAGGTGTAAAGACCTGTTTTTAGCCCTGCTGACCTTAAAATTTCTGAAATAAAAAGAGCGGTTGAGCCCTTGCCGTTTGTTCCTGCGACGTGGACAAAGCGAAGTTTATCCTGTGGGTCGCCCAGCTCGTGCATTAAATTGGTAATGTTTAAAAGCCCGAGCTTAGAGCCGAATTTGCCTGATTTTTGAATGAATTTTAGCGCTTCTAAGTAGTCCATAATTTTCTCCCAGTTTTAGCAGTAAAGATAACTGCCGTTAATGCATTTTAATACAGAAAAGTCAGAAAATCCCGACAAACGTGCAGTTTTTCTTGCGTTTGCAAGGGTAGAAAACTGCCGAGCAGAGTCAGGGAAATTAACTAAAAATCTTTTATTGTAAAAATATTTTTTCTCGCCGTTTGAGTTTATCTCAAGCACATAAAAGCTTTCGCAAAACATATTTTTCCTCCACACCCTACTTTATGGGCAATACATAAAAGAGTATGCAGAAATAATGTAAAATACTTCCCAAAAGCACAAACAGATGCCATATTCCGTGCATAAATTTTACGTTTTTCATTTTATAAAAAATTGCGCCTATTGTATACGCTAAGCCTCCTGAAAGAAGAAGGAAAAATGCGGGGTAAAAGCCGATTTCGCCGATTACTCTTTTTGTGGCTATTACAATCATCCAGCCCATTACAATGTAGCAAATAAAAGAAAAAACCTTAAATTTTTCAAGGCTTATGGAGTTTAAAACAATGCCTAAAACCGCAAAACCCCATATGATGCCGAAAATTGTCCACCCGAGTGCGCCTGAAAGCGTAACGAGCGCCATTGGTGTGTATGTTCCTGCGATTAAAAGGAAAATTGAACAATGGTCAAATATTCTGAAAACCTTTTTTACGGTTTTTCCTGTAAATGCGTGATAAAGCGTAGACATTAAATATAAAATAATAAGCGTTGCACCATAAACGGAAGCACTGACGATGCTGTAAGCATTTCCGTAAATTGCTGCCCACACTATCGCTACCGCAGTTGCCGCTATCGCAAGCGCAGTTCCTATTCCGTGAGTTATGGAATTTACAAGCTCTTCACCTAAGGTTTGTTTTCTTATAGACATATTCTTGCTCCTTTTTTATGTTGTGTGCTTATAATTAACTAAAAGTGCGTATTTTCGTAGTTTGAATTGGGATTTAACGCAGTGACTAATGGTTGTGCTATTGTAGGGACAGGCGTACCCAAGGGGGCAGACCCTCCTCGACTGTCCGTTTGTACAAATTTTGGCGGACCGTCCGGGAGGCCGGTCCCTACAACAACATAACTATTGATTTTTGACACAATTGTAGGGGCGGGTCTCTGTGCCCGCCCGCGGGAGCACACAGAGGGGGGCAGATTGTCAAGTCAAGTGCAACACTTTTTAGACAAAAATTCGAGTGGCGATAAATAGCCAAGACATTTTCTTGGTCGGCTGTTGATTAAATGAATAACATTTTGAAATTCTTCT
>JAGBHP010000063.1 GCA_017935435.1 Clostridia bacterium
AGAAAGGAAAGATAACATGACAGCACCTTTGATGCCGAAAGCAACGGCGGTCTGGCTTGTCGAGAACACAACGCTGACATTTAAGCAAATTGCGGATTTTTGTGAATTGCACGAGCTTGAGATTCAAGCGATTGCCGATGGAGATATTGCTTATAATATTTTGGGCGTAAGCCCGATTTCCAACGGTCAGCTTTCTGAGGAAGAAATTAAGCGTTGCGAAGCTGATGAAAAAGCTGTGCTTGTGGCGACTCCTTTGGAGAAAAACGTTAAAGAACGTAATGCCAAAGCTAAAAAAGTGTTATCACCGACACAACGTTCGGAAAAACCGAATGCGATTTTGTGGATTCTTAAAAATTGTCCGGAAGTTATCGATTCGCAGATTTGCAAACTCATCGGTACAACCAAGCCGACGATTGCATCGATTCGCGAAGGGACACATAGCAATATGGCGAATTTGCGTCCGGTTAACCCGATGGCTGTCGGGCTTTGCTCTGAAAAAGATTTGGAAAAAGCAATGCTTATTTCACAGCAACAGGCTGAGTTAAAAGAAAACAAAGGCAAAAAGAAAAAAGCTGCAAAGAAGACCGGTGAAAAGAAAAAGGCCGGCCGCCCGAAGAAGGAAAACACGGCAGAGGCTCCTAAAAGAGGCAGACCGAAGAAGACAGCTTAGTTTGATTGAAAGGGCAGGGTTCTGCCCTTTTTTGTAGCTGCTTTTGTTTGATGGCAGCATGGTATTTTTTGTGCGGGGTTTTGTTTAGTTGTGGTGTTTTGATTTGAGAAGAAAAAATATTAACAGATTAGTTTTCATATATTGACTTTTATGTCATAGTGGGGTAGAAGGTAGTTCATAATGGCAAAGTGTCATTATAAGCTCCTTTGGGGGCTTTTTTTGTTTTAGGGCTGTTGGCTGCGGGCAACGGCTCTTTTTTGTTTTAAAATTCATTTTTTAGGAGAAAAAATATGTCAAAAGCTGACATTACGGACGGTATGAGTATTTGGGAATACTCTTTGTACAATGAACGCGAACAAAAAAAGGAGCGTATTAATAAATTAATTCAAAAGTATGGTTTTCCGGTGCGGGAACGCAATTTACTGGAAGAAGACTATATCGAATACGATTTGCTTAAAGACGATTTGGAAAAAATGGAAAAACAAAATTCTGTTTACCAAACACTTGCACGCAAAACCTCGCTTGATGATGAGGATATGGCGGAGAATGCTGAGGTGGGGGAGAATTTGAAAAAGCGTCAGCTTCATACAAAATACCAAAACGCCAAGATAGTTTTGGAGATAAATTTGCTGAATTAATCGCGACTTCTGACATTGCAAGAGATATTGTTATCGGAATGCAAGGGGCGCTTGATTCTTACATCAATCCGGTGGGGTTAATGGCAAGAGGGATAAACTATACAAAAAACGGAGAATTTACGACAGGTTTGGAGCGTATTGAGCCACAAAACAATTTAGAAAGATTTATTGAATTTGCCGCGGAAATGGCTGCTGATGGCGGTGCAGCGATAAAAACGGGGAAAGCGGCGATAAAAGCAGGAAAAGCGGCTGTGACCAATTATGAAGCTGAGGCGTTTGCTAAAGCCTATCGCAAAGTTTTTCAAGAACTTGTGGAGAAAAATCCGGGAAAAG
>JAGBHP010000006.1 GCA_017935435.1 Clostridia bacterium
ACTGAGGGGTTGTTTTTGTGTCAACGAACGTATTTTAATAACAACCCCTCCGAGTTTCGCTTTGCGAAACCCACCTCCCCTTACACAGGGGAGGCAACGCCCAACCGACAGTTAAATCCCAATTTAGAAAAATAACAATTAGTCGAGCTATCGTAGGGGCAAATCACGATTTGCCCGCGGGCGGTTCGTAAACCGCTCCTACAACGCACACCGAAACCCATGCGATTGCATTGTAGGGTGCGGCGATTTTCGACGCACCTCAAAACCGCACAAATGGAACGTACCCAATGGGACAGACCCTCCTCGACGACCCGTTGAAATACGCATGAATTCAATGTAAAAGGGACGTCCGGGAGGCCGTCCCCTACGATGTAACTGCTGATTTTTCAGTTCAATTGCAGGGAACAGGCTTGCTCGTTCCTCTAATTTTTTCGGGAGGGCGCAGAGACCCTCCCCTACGAGTCCTAATCACAATCGAAAGGTAAATTCCGATTTATTTCCAACAAAACAGAGCCGCAAAATTTTTGCAGCTCTGTTTTGGTATTAATCTTTTCTAAACATTGTTCCGATACCTGTGTCGGTAAAGATTTCAAGAAGTATGCTATGTAGAATTCTTCCGTCGATGATATGCACTCTTTTTACGCCTTGCTTGATAGCGTCTAAACATCCAAGCACCTTTGGAATCATACCTCCGCTGATTGTGCCGTCTTCGATTAACGGATGAATATCAGAATCTAAAATTTCATAGATTACATTTCCTTCTTTATCCTTTACGCCCTCGACGTCGGTTAAGAAAATGAGCTTTTCAGCCTCTAACGCAGATGCAACTGCGCCTGCCACGGTGTCAGCGTTTATGTTATAGCTCTGTCCGTTTTCATCAACACCAATCGGTGCAATTACGGGGATATATTCATCGCTTGCGATTGTGTTTAGAATTTTTGTGTTGATTTTTTTGATTTTTCCGACAAAACCAACGTCAATCGGATTTCCGTCTTCATCTTCTGTTAATTTTTCACATTCAATGAGTTTTCCGTCGATACCGCAAAGACCGATTGCTTTTCCGCCCTTTTCATTTATGTGAGATACGATTTCTTTATTCGTTTTACCCACCAAAACCATTTGTGCAACTCTCATTGTTTGCTCGTCTGTAACACGAAGACCATGCTCGAAACGGCTTTCTACATTATAGGTTTTAAGTGCCGCTGAAATATCAGGGCCGCCTCCGTGAACTACAATCGGGTTAATTCCTACATATTTTAAAAGAGTAACGTCTTCCATTACAGAATGTTTTAAATCTTCGTTAATCATAGCATTTCCGCCGTATTTTATGACAACGGTTTTTGAGTGAAGCTTCTGTATGTAGGGAAGCGCCTCAATAAGTATGCCTGCTTTTTTAATTAATTCCTGCATTTTAGTTATTCTCCTTATTTTTATAGATAAAAACCTGCGCCGCCGATAGCTTCTTTTTCGTCAAGACCGAAGATAATATTCATATTCTGAACCGCCTGACCTGCTGCGCCTTTATAGATATTATCAATTGCAGAGGATATAATTACACGGTTTAAACGCTTATCCACCGTAAGACCGATATCAACAAAATTTGAGCCTGCAACGTGATTTGTTTCAGGAAGACCGTTTTCATAAATTCTTACAAAATATTCGTCTTTATAAAAATCCTGATACATTTTTATAAGCTCTTCTTTGGTGTAAGAGCCGTCTAAATTTGCATAAATTGTAGCCAAAATTCCTCTTTTTAAAGGAACAAGGTGGGGAGTAAACGATAAGATAATATCTTCGCCTGCTAAGAGTGATAACTCCTGCTCAATTTCTGATGTATGTCTGTGAGTTGCTACCTTATATGCCTTCATATTTTCGGTACATTCGCAGAAATGATAGTCAAGGCTTACGCCTCTTCCTGCACCAGTTACACCTGATTTTGCATCAATGATGATGTTTTTAAGCTCAACAGCCTTGTTTTTAACTAAGGGCGCTAAGCCTAAAATAGAGCAGGTTGTGTAGCAACCGGGGTTGCCGATAAGCTTTGTCTTTTTAATTTCTTCACGGTGAAGCTCAGGCATACCGTAAACTGAAACCTCGAGAAGTTCGGGCGAGGTATGCTCTGCGCCGTACCACTGTTTATAAACCTCTTTGTCGTTATAACTGTAGTCACCGCTTAAATCGATTACAACAAGACCTTTTTCGTAAAGTGCGGGGATTACTTCTTTAGATGCGCCGTGCGGAAGAGCGGTAAACACCACATCGCATTTTTCTGCGGCAACGGAAGCATCAAGCTCAGATAGAGTAATATCGCACACGCCTTTCATTGAAGGGTATATATCAGACATTTTCTGTCCTGCATAGGAATGTGAAACCAAAAGCGTGATTTCAACATCCTTATGATTTGTAAGGATTCTTACAAGCTCGCTTCCGGCATAGCCCGTAGCACCCAAAACACCAACTTTTATCATAATGTCATCTCCTAATAGCATTTTTGTATTATTATACAACAAAAGTGCATAAAAATGCAATAGTTTTTTTGAAAAAAGTGATTATTTATTGAAAATATGTCAATAATTACAAATAATTAACAGCATATTTATATTTTTCGGAGGTTTTTAATAAATAATGAAGAGAAAAATCGGTATTTTGTTGCTTTTGACTTTGGGGTGTATGCTTATGTGCGCAGGGTATTCGGAAAAAATGATTTCAAGCATTTCGGGAAGCGGAATTGTAAGATTGCATATTTTGGCAAACAGTAATTCAGCAGAGGATCAAAAATTAAAACTTAAAGTTCGTGACAGCTTGCTTTTGGCTGATGTTTTTAAAGAAAAAGAGCCTGATTTAGCCCAAATATGCGAAATGGCAGATAAAATAATTAAAGAAAACGGAAAAAATTACACGTCGAAAGCTGAGCGTGGAAGATTTTATTTTCCGACTAAAAGGTACGAAAATATTTCACTTCCTGCAGGTGAGTACGAGGCACTAAGGGTTGTGCTTGGAGAGGGAAAAGGCGAAAACTGGTGGTGCGTTATGTATCCGCCCCTGTGCTTTGGCAAAAACGCAAGAGGGGAGCTTGATGAAAAAAGCGAAGAAGAGCTTAAAAAAATGCTTACAGAGGAAAGCTTTAACCTTGTGTCAGGAAAAGAAATTCGCTTTGTTCCTGCATTTAAAACAGTTGAAATATGGCAGGAATTAAAGGAAAAATTTAAAAAAGGTGTATAAATTGTAAAAAAATTAAAATAAAACCAAAAAACTATTGATTAATTTCGCCAAAAGCGGTATAATATAATAGATTTTATATATATTACAAAAAATGGAGGTGTAACGTAATGATTTACGCTTTTGCAAATCCCGCACCGACAGCAGGCGCAGACGCAGCAGCTCAGGCAGCAGGTGAAGTTAGCCCTGTTATGGCAATGATAGTTCAGTTTGCTCCGCTTATTCTCCTCGTTGTTGTTTTCTACTTTTTCTTAATCAGACCTCAGAGAAAAAAAGATAAAGAAAACAAGATGATGCTTGAAAGCTTAAAGGTTGGCGATGAAATCTGCACAATCGGCGGTATCGTTGGAAAAATCGTAAGAATTAAAGACGAAAAGATTTATGTTGAAACAGGTCTTAAGGAAGATAAGTCTGTTGTTCTTATGGAACGTTGGGCAGTAAGAAATGTAATTAAACCTATTTCAGCTGATTAATTTTGTTCATAAACCTACCTGCGCGTGAATATGCTTTAACAAAAAGAATTTTCGCTTTGGAGGTAGGTTATGTATAAAAATGAAAGTGTAGCTATAAAGGAAACCAAAATACAGGGTAGTTTTGCGGTGTTTTTTAAGGCAGTTTTTGCCTCTGTTTTATTTACTGCAGCAGTATTTTTAGTGTTTTCACTTTTGGTGTGTTATACGCCGCTGTCTTGCGAGTGTATTCCTTTTGTTTCGCTTTTTGTTATGGTGCTGAGTGTGCTTTTGTGCGCATCTATTGTCTGCCGAAATGCAAAAAGCCGAGGCTATCTTAAAGGAGCTTTGGCAGGTTTTAGCTACGTTTTCATAATTTACTTAGTTTCCGCCTTGTGGGGCGGTGGTCTTTACTTTAATGCTTACAGTCTGCTTTTGGTGTTTTTAGGAATTTTTGTCGGAAGCATCGGCGGAATTTTAGGCATTAATATGAAAGACAGACGCAGAAGATAATTTTTTGGAGGTGTATACCATGAAACATATCAAAACAGTTAAAAAAGCTTGTTTAAAAGAAAGCGCAAAGCGCGGCGGCTGCGGAGAATGTCAAACATCTTGTCAGTCAGCTTGTAAGACATCTTGCACAGTAGCTAACCAGAAGTGCGAAAGATTATAAGAACTATGTGGGCGAACAAAAAATGCGTATACCACGCAAAGCGTTAAAAAGTTTTGCAAAGTAGTTGGATAGAATAAACCATTTAAGCTATTCAAAATTAAAGGAAGAAATTCGTTGCAAAACGAATTTCTTTTGCAATAAAGCTTTGCGTTTTGAACAAACTTCGCCTCTCGCGGTACCTTTGTACAGCGTCGGGACTCAGTTTGTCCAATCTACGCTATTTTTAGTCCGCCCAAGAAGAGGGGTTGTAGCATTTTGCTACAACCCCTCTAAATGCTTGTTAAGGAGTCGTTATCAAATGATACATAAATTTACTATCGACAACACCAATATCGTTTTAGACGTACACAGCGGCGCTGTGCACGAGGTTGACGATATTGTTATGGATATACTCGATTTTTTAGGGGAAAATCGTCCGGAAACCGAAATTGCACCTAACGCTTTGATTGAAAAATTAAGCGGAAAATATTCCGAGCAGGATATTAAGGATGCATACTCAGACATTTTTGAGCTTACAGAAGAAGAAATGCTTTTTACTGACGATGATTATGCAGAAGAAGCAGGTAGAGTTAAGAAAAATTCTGTTATTAAAGCGCTTTGTCTTCATATTGCGCACGATTGCAATTTGAGATGTCAGTACTGCTTTGCAGGTGAGGGCAATTACTGCGGTGAAAGAAGTCTTATGCCGCTCGAGGTCGGCGAAAAGGCGATTGATTTTGTTATTGAAAACTCAGGAAACCGCAAAAATATTGAGGTTGACTTTTTTGGCGGAGAACCGCTTTTAAACTTTGACGTGGTTAAAGGTATTGTTAGTTACGCACGTAAAAGAGAAAAAGAAACGGGCAAGCATTTCCGTTTTACAATCACCACCAACGGAATTTTGCTTGACGAGGATAAAAAGAAATATATTAATGAAAATATGTCAAACATCGTGCTCAGCTTAGACGGCAGAAAAGAAGTAAATGACCGTATGAGAAGAAGAGTTGACGGCACTGGCTGTTATGATGCGATTGTGGACAAATTTATTGATATGGCAGAGTCAAGAAATCAGGATAATTACTATATAAGAGGAACTTTTACAAAATATAATCTTGATTTTGGAAACGATGTTTTGCACTTTGCGGATTTAGGCTTTAAGCAGATGTCGGTTGAGCCTGTCGTTGCAGAAAAAACTGAGCCTTATGCCCTTACAGAAGATGATTTGGAAACAATCAACAAAGAATACGAACGCTTGGCGGTCGAATACATAAAAAGAAGAAAAGAAGGCAAGGGCTTCAACTTTTTCCACTTTATGATTGACTTAGACGGCGGACCTTGCGTTTTAAAACGTATTTCAGGATGCGGTGCAGGTCACGAATATGTTGCAATTACGCCTGACGGCGATATTTATCCGTGCCATCAGTTTGTAGGCGGAAATGAAGAGCTTAAAATGGGTAACGTGTTTGAAGGAACGCTGAATCAGGAAATAAAAGAAACATTCCAAAGCTCTAATGTATATACTAAGCCATCGTGTAAGGAATGTTTTTCAAAATTCTATTGCTCGGGCGGATGTCCTGCAAATGCATATAAATATTGCGGTGATATTAATACTCCGCTTGAAATTACCTGCAAATTGCAGAGAATGAGAACCGAGTGTGCACTTTATTGTGCAGTAAAGTTAAGAGAATTAAGCGAATAAAAGGTATATTAACAAAAGTGTCGCATTGGTGTTTGCGACACTTTTGTTTTTTTATGTAATTAATATTTTAATTCAGGCAGGCACTCAACCGCATTTAAAAAATCACGCATAAAATTTGCTTTTTTTATAGCTTTTGTAATCTTTTTTTCATCGGGAAAATTTTTCATAACGTAAAGACCGATTTCTTTCATTTTATTAAGAGTATATCTGTCCGAATTTAAAAGCGCAGAATAATCCTCGCTGAGTTTTTTTAAAAATCTTACGAGCTCGTATGTTTTGAGATTATCCCCTCCACGCAGAACTCGAAAAAGTGCAGGATTTATAACTGCGCCTCTTCCAATCATAGCCGATTTAAGCTCGGGATAAGCCGATTTAATCCTTAAAAAATCTTCTTTTGAAAAGATGTCGCCATTATAGCACACATTGTTTTTAGATTCGCTATACGCCTTTTTAAAGCACTCCATATTCGGCTCGCCGTTATAGTAGTTAGCTCTTGCTCGTGGGTGAATAATTAAAAGCTTTAGCGGATATTTATTATAAACCTCCATAAGCTTTTCCATTTCGTCGCCCGAGTCAAAGCCAATTCTTGTTTTTACGCTGACTTTTAAACTCGTTTTTTCAAAAATTTCATACAAAACCCTGTCGAGCCTTTCGGGAAAGCGCAAAAAACCTGCGCCCCTGTCCTTTTTAACAACCGTACCCGAAGGACAGCCGAAGTTTAAATTAACCTCCGAAAAACCCACCTCTTTTATTCTTTCCTCAAAGTGGAAAAAAGCCTCCGATGTGTTTACAAGCGTCTGTGGCACAAGGTTTATGTCTTTATTTTTTTCGGGAACAATATCCCTTAAGCTTTTAATTGAAACACGCTCATTTTCGCTCGGTGTTATAAAGGGCGCAAAGTAGCTGTCGCATCCGCCGAAAATTTCATTATGCGCATTTCTGTAAATATAAGATGTAATGCCCTCTAAGGGCGCAAAAAATAAATTCATATTTTCACCTTTTAAAGTATTTTCACAAAAGTATTATATAACTTTTATATTACTTCGTCAACATTTTTTAGAATTGGTCGCAATTTTTACAAAAAGGCTAATTTTTGAACACAAATATCAAAAAAAGATTGTTGACGCACTGTTTTTTCTTTGATAAAATTATACCATAATAAAATTTTTATAAGGAGAAACGGCTAATATGACACTTAATGACGCTTACAAAATTTGTTGTGAAAAAACAAAACTTCATATGAAGAAAAACGCAGGACTTTTAATTGCTCCAACCGAATCATTTACGGCAGATTATTATGACGATGCTAAAAAATGCGACTTTGCAGGAAACCGTTGGGTATGGCTTAACTCTATGATTACAGGTATGGTTTCGATTTATGCGCAAACGGAGAACGATTTAGATGCGATTAAGTCAAACAATGAATTTAAAAAGGACTATCACGACAAGGTTTTTGTTTTATATACACAGACAATGCACGATATTGGCTTTTTATATATCCCTTATTCTGTACATATGTATCAGTTAACGGGTGATGTTTCGCACCGTGACACGGCGCTAAAAGCTGCTGATGAGCTTGCAAAACGCTTTAACCCGAGAGGTCGTTTTATCGAGGCTTGGGATGATATGAATATGGAAAAACGTGAATGCAGAATGATTGTGGATTCATCAATGAACGTTCCGCTTCTTTTCTGGGCATGGCAGGAAACAGGACATTATTTTTATCGTGATATTGCAGATTGCCACTTAGAAACCATTATCAAAACCTTAGTGCGTGATGATTATTCTGTTGCTCACGCATGGTTTTTTGATAGCGCAACAGGTGAGCCAACACTTGAGGCAAATTCGTGCGGCTTTGCAAACGGCTCGTTCTGGGCAAGAGGAACGGCATGGCTCGTTTTTGGTCTCGCTATGGCATATTCTTATACGAAAAATGAATATTATTTAGAGGTTGCAACAAAGGTGGGCGAAAAATATCTCGATTCGTTAGCTGAAAGCCCCGTTCCTGTGTGGGATTTCAGGCTTCCTGAAGATAAGCCTGCAAAAATCTGCTCGAATATGCGTGGTGACGTTTTAACGTGGGACGAATCTGATCCCAAAAATATGATTTACAATGTAGATACGTCTGCAGCTGCCATTATGGCGTGCGGCTTTGAGCTTATAAACTCATTTAAGCAAAACGAAAGATTTGAAAAATATGTAGACGATGCGCTTGCGGTTTTATCAAACGAATACTTAAATACGGACACAACAAAAACCGCATTACTAAGAGCATCGAACGGAAGAAACGGCTACACAATATATGGTGATTACTACTATATGCTTGCGCTTAGCGTAAAGCTTTATAATATCAAAAGCCCTTGGGGAAGCATTAAATAAGAGAATCAAAAAGTCCTGAAAAATAATTTTCGGGACTTTTTTATCTTTTGCTCTTGTAAATATTATGAAAATGTTATAAAATATAGTAGATATAAAAATTTTAAGGAGTGGTTTTATAATGGCAAATGCAGTAGTAGGTCAGTCAGGCGGACCTTCAGTTGCAATTAACTCAAGCTTGGCAGGTGTTTTTAAGGGTGCGCTTGAAAATCCTGCAATAGATAAAATTTATGGTATGGTAAACGGTCTTCAGGGACTTTTAGAAGAACATTTAACACTTCTTACCGACTCAATTAAAGACGAAAATGATTTAGAGCTTTTAAGACGCACGCCTGCATCTTTCCTCGGCTCATGCAGATACAAGCTTCCAAAGCTTGACTCAGGCAGCGACGTTTTTGAAAAGGTAATTTCTATTTTAAATAAATATGATATTAAATATTTCTTCTATATTGGTGGTAACGATTCTATGGATACCGTTATGAAGCTTTCAAACTATGCTAAAGAAAATGGAATTACCGATATTAAATTTGTCGGCGTTCCCAAAACAATAGATAATGACTTAGTTGCAACAGACCACACTCCGGGATTTGGTAGTGCTGCAAAATATATTGCAACAACGGTTAAGGAAATTTCACGTGACAGCTTTGTTTATGATACATATTCTGTTACGATAATTGAGATTATGGGAAGAAACGCAGGCTGGCTCACCGCAGCATCAAGCCTTGCTCGTGGCGAAGATATGGACGCTCCTGACCTTATTTATTTACCTGAATGTAACTTTGATTTTGATAAATTCATTGATGACGTGAAAAAAGTTGCAGCTAAGAAGAAAAACGTTATTGTTACTGTTTCTGAAGGTATTCATACCGCAGACGGAAAATACGTTTGTGAAGCCGTTTCGAGCGGTACTGCTGATGCTTTCGGTCACAAATACTTAGGCGGAACTGCAAGATTTTTAGAAGACCTCGTTCGTGACCGCTTAGGCTATAAGGCTCGTGGAATTGAGCTTAATATCCCACAAAGATGCGCTGCTCACATTTCTTCTATGACAGACCTTGACGAAGCAATGCAGGTAGGTATTAAGGCAGTTGAAGCAGCAGTAAGCGGCAAAACGGGTATTATGATGGCTTACGTGCGCAAGTCAAACGCTCCTTATACAATAGACTTTGAAGCTCTTGATGTAAATAATATCGCAAATGCAGAAAAGGTTATTCCTAAAGAATGGATTAATGCAGATGAAAACGATGTTACTCAGGATTTTATCGATTATGCTTATCCGCTCATTCAGGGTGAGGTAACCATTCCTTATAAAAACGGTCTGCCGGTACATCTTGTTTTAAAGAAATAATAAAAATTTAATAATTAATTTTTTAAATGAGTTCGGTGCTTTGCCGAACTCATTTTGTTTGGTCGCGAACGTAGGGGAGGATATTATCCGCCCGAACAAAACATCGAAATGACTTAAACGGGCGGATGAAGGCATCCGCCCCTACGTTGCAGCCGCTGATTTTTCGGTTATGTTGTAGGGAATGGATTTATCCATTCCGCCTGTATTGTTGTCAATAGCAGAAGGCATAAATGCCTTCCCTGTAATTTTTGCCGTAATACTGCTGTCTGTATTGTAGGGGCGGTTCACGAACCGCCCACGGGCAAATCGTGATTTGCCCCTACAAAGTTCAATCGTTTGTTATTACATAAATTGGGATTTAACTGTCGGTTAAGCGTAGCCTCCACTGTACCCAATGGGGCAGGCTCTGTAAGGGGAGGTGGGTTTTGCAAAGCAAAACTCGGAGGGGTTGTTATTAAAATACGGTCGTTGATACAAAAACAACCCCTCAGTCACCTTTCGGTGACAGCTCCCCTTACACAGGGGAGCCTGTCGCTCTACCAAACGTTAGTGCGTTAAATTGGAATTTAACGCACTAACATTTGGTCGTGTTTGTAGGGGAGCCCCTCTGTGGGCTCCCGCGGGCGGGCACAGAGACCCGCCCCTACTCAACCAACAGGTAAATTGGGATTTAACGTACGAACATTTTGGTGAGATTTGTAGGGGACGGCCTCCCGGACGTCCCTTTTGCATTTAATTTTCTCGGGAGGGCGCAGAGACCCTCCCCTACGAGTCCAAATCACAATCGAAAGCTAAATTCCAATTTACATCCTAAACATATGTATAATTTAGTAATCTAATTCACTTTAAAAAAAATCAGCGCAAATATGCGCTGATTTTTGATATTTAATTACTTATAAGTTTTACAATTTAAACAAAAGCTCGCTATATGTAGGCATAGGCCAGTATTTTTCGGAAACAATCGTTTCAAGCTCGTCGGCTACTGCACGCAGAAGCTGCATTGCCTCAAACACATCTTTTGAGAAAAACGTTGCTTTTTTGGTTGTATCATCAATTTCTTTTGACTTAATGATTGCAGCATCTAAAACATCGATTTTTTCATAAAGAGATTTTCCGAGTGCTGAAAGCTTAGATAAGATATCCATTTCGACTTCGCTATCCACCCCAAGCTCTTTTTTGAGTTTAGCAGTTTTTGCGACTTCTTTTGAATACAATATCACCGCAGGCAAGATATCTCTTTTTGCCATTTCAAGCATTGTGAGTGCTTCGATGTTTAGCACCTTAATATAAGAATCGAGCTTAACCTCCTGACGTGAAATAAGCTCAGCTTCTGTGTAAACCTTGTGTTTGGCAAAAAGCTTCACATTCTTTTCGCTTGCAAACATTGGCAGGCAATCAGCGGAGGAGTGAAGATTTAAAAGTCCTCTTTTTTCAGCTTCAGCTACCCATTCATCAGAATAGTTGTTACCATTAAATATAATTCTGAAATGTTTTTTTACAGTTCTTTTTATAAGCTTTGAAAGCGCTGAGTTAAAGTCTTCTGCATTTTCAAGCTCGTCTGCAAATTCGCATAAGCTATCGGCAACAATTGTGTTTATAATAGTATTTATACCCGCAATTGACTGGCTTGAGCCGGGCATACGGAACTCGAATTTATTACCTGTAAACGCAAAAGGTGATGTTCTGTTTCTGTCGGTTGTGTCTTTGGAAAATCTCGGGAGCATATCAACACCGATTTCAAGCTTTTCTTTTTTGTGCTGACTGTATTCTTCGCCTGAAATAATTGCCTCTAAGATTTCTTCGAGTTCATCGCCGACAAACATCGAAACTATCGCAGGAGGAGCCTCGTTTCCTCCAAGTCGGTGGTCATTTCCTGCAGACGCTACCGAAATTCTAAGTAAATCCTGGTGCTCGTCAACGGCTTTAATAACTGCGCTTAAAAACAGCAAAAATTGTGCATTTTCGCTCGGTGATGCGCCCGGGTCCATAAGATTTCCGCAGCCTTCAGCCGAAAGCGACCAGTTATTGTGCTTACCGCTTCCGTTTACGCCTGCAAACGGCTTTTCGTGCAACAAACAAACCAAGCCGTGCTTTTCTGCAACCTTTTTCATCGTTTCCATAATAAGCTGATTGTGGTCGGTTGCAACATTTGTAGTTCCAAAAATGGGAGCAAGCTCATGCTGAGCAGGTGCACCCTCGTTGTGCTTGGTTTTGGAAAGTATTCCAAGAGTCCAGAGTTCTTCGTCTAAGTCCTTCATATACTCTGAAATTTTTGTTTTTATGCTTCCGTAGTAATGGTCATCAAGCTCCTGACCCTTGGGCGGTTTTGCCCCGAAAAGCGTCCTTCCTGTGAACATAAGGTCATCACGCTTATCGTAATATTTTTTGTCAATTATAAAATATTCCTGCTCTGCGCCAACTGAAGACACAACTCTCGGCGGATTTTTGCCGAATAAATGCAGTATTCTTTTTGCCTGTACATCAATTGCTTCCATTGAGCGCAAAAGCGGTGTTTTTTTGTCAAGTGCCTCGCCTGAATATGAGCAAAAAACAGTCGGTATGTAAAGCGTTCCGTCTTTTACAAAAGCATAAGAGCTTGGGTCCCAGGCGGTATATCCTCTTGCTTCAAAGGTTGCCCTTAAACCGCCTGACGGGAAAGAAGATGCATCGGATTCGCCTTTAATAAGCTCTTTTCCTGAAAACTCCATAATTACTGTGCTTCCGTCTGTCGGCGTAATAAAGCTTTCGTGCTTTTCGGCAGTAACGCCTGTCATAGGCTGAAACCAATGTGTATAATGCGTTGCGCCTTTTGAGATTGCCCAGTCCTTCATTGAGTTTGCAACAACGGTTGCAATGGAATTATCAAGTGCCGCACCGCTATCTATCGTTTTTTTAAGCTTTTTGAAAATGTCCTTTGGCAGAGTTTCCCTCATTACGTGCTCGTTATAAACCGAGCGACCAAAAATTTCAGGTACGTTTGTCATATTTTCGTTTCCTTTCAAGCTGTAATTTACGTAAAAATAAACAAAAAAGGCTGTGCGACAAAAAACAGTCGCACAGCGCCTTTGCTGTAAAACTATATTTAGATTATACTATAAAGGAAATATTTTGTCAATACCTTTTTTAGTCCCGATTACACAACAGGAACTACATTTACAGCACGTTTTTTAGCTTCATTTTTCGGGTCAGCCTCAACGTCGAATGTTACTGTCTGACCTTCCTGAAGAGTTTTAAATCCGTCACATACGATAGCTGAAAAATGTACGAATACATCATCGCCGCCCTCTTCGTTTGCAATAAAACCATAGCCCTTTTCTGCATTAAACCACTTTACTGTACCTTTGTTCATTTTGTAAACCTCCAAAAATATATTTATTACTCTTATGCTCAAAAAAAATAACCCGCATATTTTTGTAAATCATCAACCCCAACAATGACTTACAAAAATATGCGAGTCCATAGCAAGCTTTTAAGAATACCCTTTTATTATATGACATTTTCCGCAATTTGTCAATACTTGTTATCGGTATTATCAGAAAAATAGGATTTTAAGGGTTTAATAAACACGTTAACAATCTTCTTCTTTTTCTTGTTTGCGTATTCATAAGCAGCTTTTGTTCCGCTTTTTGGCTGGTAGTCTGTAACAGAGCGTTTGCTCGCCTTTTGTTTTGAAGGTAAATAGCTTTCGTCATAATACATAACACAGACGTCTGATTTATCTATCATTTCGCAGTTGCGCTCAACGTAAGCCGCCTTGCCTGCGTTTGTGATTTTAGCAGGAAAATATGTATCGTCAAAATCTCTTAGGAGATATTTTCGGTAGCTTTCGCTTATTTCGGGATTTTCAGCTCGTACATAAATGCGCTCAATATGAGGATATCTGACTTTAAGTGAAGTAACAACATTTACGCAAAGCTCGTTAAATTCGCTCTTGCTTCCAAATAAAAACATCTCAATTTTATCCTCAGTAATAAGCTTTTCAACTGTTTCGTAAACCCTGTTCTTTAGTATTTCACGTGATTTTATTTTTCTGTGTCCTAAAAAGCAACAAGCTTTCTTTCCGTCCATAAATCATACTCCAATCATAAAAAAATGCGCAGCCACCTTTTGACAGAGAAGCTGCGCACAAAAAACGCAGTGACTCCGTTTCAAAAAGGTTGCTACACCTGTTTAAGCATAATCAAGAATAATATAATATTACACCGTTCAAGAGTATGATGAAACAAGAGTGTACGCTTTTTACATATAGCGTACCTCTCGTAACGGTGTTATATTCAAAAAACCTGCCAAAATTGACATGCTTAAAAGTGTAGCATATATATTATACCACACATATAAAATTAATTCAAGAAAAAATTAATTGAAATTTATATAACATTTTAGTAAATTATTTGGAAAAATTGGGATTTACATTAGCGATGTTACGGCGTGCGTTAGGCTCCCTTGTGTAAAGGGAGCTGTCACCGCATGGTGACTGAGGGATTGTTTTTGTTATAACAATCGCATTTCTAATGACAATCCCTCCGAGTTTTGCTCCGCAAAACTCACCTCCCTTTGCACAAGGGAGGCTATGCTCGACCACAACATTTGGTCGCATAAATTCCAATTTAGCACGCAACTAATGGCTGTGCTGTCATAGGGACAGGCGTACCCGAGGGGGCAGACCCTCCTCGACGTCTCGTTTGTGCCTCACGAGAACAATGTTATGGTGGGACGTCCGGGAGGCCGTCCCCTACAACATAACCGCCGGTTTTGGGCGAGATTGTAGGGAACGGGCTTGCTCGTTCCGCTCATATTTTTCGGGAGGGCGCAGAGACCCTCCCCTACAAACCCAACCAGATGTTGGTGCGCTAAATTCCAAGTTAACAAAAAAGCGAGCACAAATTTAAGCTTTGTGCTCGCCGAATTTATTATATTTTTTATCTATTTAAGATAAGCTTTGTGAGTTCAACGGGTTCAACGATTTTGTCGCCCTTATAAACACGCATATTACCTGATGCGATTTCGTCGATTAAGATAACTTCGCCATTGTTATAGCCAAACTCAAATTTAATATCCCACAAATCGAGACCGATTTCTTTTAAGTCATCAGCAACAATTTTTGTAATCTTAAGTGTCTGCTCTTTCATGCTTTCAAACATTTCAAGTGACATAATGCCGAGAGCAGCTAAACCTTCGCCTGTAACGAGCGGATCGCCTTTAGCGTCGTTTTTAAAAGTACATTCAACGTAGCCACCATCAAGCGGTGTTCCGTCTTCGATATATTCACCATATCTTCTTATAAAGCTTCCTGTTGCAACCAAGCGGCAGATAACCTCAAGACCATGACCGAAAACCTTGCCGGGAAGAACCTCCATTGTAGCTTCATCTAAGTTAGCACTTACATAGTGAGTCTTAATGCCTGCTTTGTTTAAAAGCTCAAAATAACGGATTGAAGTTTCTAAGTTTGCTTTTCCGATACCTTCAATTGTAAGACCAACGCTATTTTCGCCGGGGTCAAATACGCCGTCTTTACCTGTGCAGTCATCCTTGAACTTAAGCATCACATTGCCGTTATCAAGAGAATAAACGTCTTTTGTTTTTCCTTCGTAAATCTTTTTCATTAGTTACAACACTCCTTTGCTTTTTTTCAAATTCTACATTTATATATTTTATCACAAAAATTTGTTGTTGTATAGTTTTTTTTGAAAAAAATTCGTCGGAAATTTTAATAAAATTATTGAAAAAATTTATTTTATTATTGTTAAATTGTTATTTTTCGTCTTCAAAATTATATTGACATATTGATATTGGTATGATAATATAACAGTAAACGTATATATAAACTGTGTTCGCATATACGAACGAAACGGAGGGCTTATGCATCAACCAACAAAAAGAGTGATAGATATTTTGGAATATATTGTAAAAAAAGGCGAAAATGTGCGCCTTACAGACTTTAGCCGCGAGCTTGAAATGCCCAAAAGCACGCTTTTAGCAATTTTAAAAACCTTGTGCGACTACAAGTTTTTGGTGAACGAAAACGGAATGTATTCAGCAGGAACGGCTTTATTTTCTCTTGGCGCGGCTTTTACGGGTAATTTTCCAACGCTGAATTTTGTAAGAAAACAGCTTGATGATTTGGTGGGTTTACTTGGCGAAACCTGCTATTTTGGTGTTTTGGAAGAGGGAAATGTTTTGTACCTTGAAAAAGCAGATTCTTTGCATCCGCTCAGAATGCTTATAACAACAGGACGCAGGCTCCCTGCTTATTCAACGGGCATCGGCAAGGCACTTTTAATTGATTGTAGCGAAGATGAACTTAAAAAAATTTATCCTGACGGACTTTTGCCGTTTACTAAAAACACAATAACCGATTTTAAAGTGCTTGCAAGTCAGCTTGAATGTGCTAAAAATGATGGGTACGTGTGGGAAATAGAGGAGTCGATGGAACATATTCGCTGTTTTGCTGTACCTGTAAGAAAAAATAGCAGAGTAGTTGCGGCAGTCAGTGTTGCGATTCCCGTTTTCAGATTTAATGAGGAAAAAAGAGATTTTATTATAGATAGTGTAAAAAACGTTGCACAGAAAATAAGCGAAACTATCGAGCAAACAGATGCACATTTCGGAAATATTTTTTAATAGGAGGTTTTCAGATGCCTGAATTTGTAACATTTGGTGAAACGATGGCAGTTTTTGTTCCTGAGAGCATTGGGTCTTTAAGGTATAGCAAGACTTTTTCTTTGGAAATGGCAGGAGCAGAAAGTAATACGGCAATTGGTATTGCAAAACTTGGTCATACTTCGGGATGGATTAGCGCACTTGGATGTGACGAACTTGGCGATTACGTCATTTCCGCTATTCGCGCAGAAGGTGTGGATACTTCGTGCGTTTTAAGGGATGAAAAACACAGAACGGGTCTTATGATAAAGCAGTTTTCAGCAGCTGAAACTGAGGTTTTTTATTACAGAGATAAGTCTGCTGCAAGCTTTTTTGGTGCAGAAAATATTTCATATGAATATTTAAAAAACACTAAAATTATTCATCTTACGGGAATAACGCCTGTTTTGAGCGAAAACTGTATGGACGCAGTTGCAACAATTGCCGATTTTGCAAAAAAATATAATATTTTGTTAAGCTTTGATGCAAATATCAGAAAAAAGCTTTGGAAAGGGAAAGATTACTCCGAAATGATTTCAAAACTTTTGTTTACATCAGATATTGCGCTTTTAGGGCTTGATGAGGCGGAGCTCCTTTTAAAAATCAAAAATCCAGAGGAAATTATAAGGTGTTTACTAAGTCAAGGTGTAAAAATGATTGCTTTAAAAGACGGCGCAAATGGTGCGATTGTAGCAAACAAAGACAACTGCTTTAAAATTTCGCCGCAAAGATGCAAGCCGATTGATCCGATTGGTGCAGGTGACGGCTTTAATGCAGGCTTTTTGGCGGGTGTTTTAGAAAAACGCGACCTTAAAACATGTGGTACAATGGGCGCAATAGCAGGTGCTATGGCAACTGAAACGAAGGGCGATGTAACGGGATATCCGTCGAAAAAACGGATGGAGCAACGCCTTTTAAACGAAGAAAAAATTTATAGATAGGAGTAAAGTTATGCTCAATATGAAGCAAATTATCGCGGAAAATCCGATTCTTGCGATTATGAGAAATGTTCCCAAGGAAATTGCAATAGACTATGCAAAGGCAATTTCAGATGGCGGAGTAAAGTTTTTTGAAGTAGCGCTAAATTCTAAGGATGCTTTAGAGGAAATTGAAATGCTTAAAAACTATTTTGGCGAAAATGCCTATATAGGAGCAGGCACTGCGATAACAGTAGAGCGTGCTGAAAGTGCTGTAAAAAGCGGCGCACAGTTCTTGCTTGCGCCATCTACGGATATAGATGTGCTTTCGTGGTGTGCAAAAGAAAATGTATCAATTCTACCCGGGGCGCTTACACCGACAGATGTTTCTACATGCGTGCGCTATGGATTTAATATAATTAAGCTTTTTCCTGCGGGTGACATGCCAAATGGTTACATAAAGAGCCTTAAGGGGCCGTTTGATGATACGGATTATGTTGCAATCGGCGGCGTAAATAAAGATAATATCAGCGATTTTTTTAAACAGGGATATATTGGTGTTGGTCTTGGAAGCAATATTTTGCCTAAAGAGGCAGTTTTAAAAAGAGATTGGGCTTTGGCAAGCGATTATGTGAAAAGCTTGCTCCAAAAGATTAAAGAAAATGCATAGGGGGAGAGAAATATGAAAATTGTAAGTGTTAATACATATTTTGTACGCCCAAGGTGGGGCTTTGTTGAAATCGAAACGGATGATGGGTTTGTCGGTTGGGGCGAAGCGGTTTTAGAGGGGCATGCAAGTGCTGTGCTTGCGTGCGTCGAGGAAATGAAGGATTATTTAATCGGTCAGGACGCAGGAAATATTGAGGGACTTTGGGAAACAATGTACCGCGCAGGATTTTACCGCGGCGGCGGAGTTTTGATGAGTGCAATTTCAGGCATCGACCAGGCTCTTTGGGATATTAAAGGCAAGTACTTTGGTGTGCCTGTTTATGAGCTTATGGGAGGAAGATGCCGTGATAAAATGAAGGTTTATTCGTGGGTTGGCGGTGATCGTCCGTCTGATGTTGGGAGTGCAGCTAAGGAAAAAATGGACGCAGGCTTTCGTGCAATAAAAATGAATGCAACGGAAGAACTTCAAATGATAGATTCTTATGATAAAATTGATGCAGTTTTAGAGCGTGTTGCGGCAATTCGCGAAACTTGTGGAAAATATTTTGGTATCGCAATCGACTTTCACGGAAGAGTTCATAAGCCTATGGCAAAAATCTTAGCTAAAAAGCTTGAAGAGTTTGACCCGATGTTTATTGAAGAACCTGTACTTTGCGAAAATATGGAGGTATTTAAGGAGATTGCGGCTTGCTGTAACATACCGATTGCAACGGGTGAAAGGCTTTTTTCAAAATATGATTTTAAAAGACTTTTGTCTTATGGCGGCGTAGATATAATTCAGCCTGATTTATCACATGCGGGCGGAATTACCGAGGTTAAAAAGATTGCAGCCATGGCAGAAAGCTATGATGTGGCTTTAGCACCGCACTGTCCGCTTGGACCGATTGCGCTTAGCGCATGCTTAAATGTCGATGCAACGAGCTATAATGCGGTAATTCAGGAGCAGAGCATAGGTATTCACTATAATGTTGGAAAAAGTGTTCTTGATTATGTTAAAAATCAGGAAGATTTTAAGTTTACTGACGGCTTTGTGGAATTGCCCAAACTTGCAGGTCTTGGTGTAGATGTAAATAAAGAACTCGTAATAGAAGAAAATAAAAATCCACACAACTGGAAAAATCCTGTGTGGCATCACGAGGATGGCTCAGTCAGTGAGTGGTAAGAAAGGGGAGGTTATATTGAAAACTACGTATACAAAGGAAATACGTGTACGGGGAGAATATGATGTGGTAATTTGCGGCGGAGGTCCTGCAGGAATAGGCGCGGCGGTTGCGGCGGCAGAGAAGGGTGCAAAAACCCTGCTTGTTGAAAGACTCGGCTTTTTAGGGGGAATGGCAACTGCAGGACTTGTTAATCCAATGAGTGAGTTTGCATATAACAATAAAAGGGTTATAGGTGGCATTGCGTGGCGCTTTGCTAAAATGTTAGAGGACGCTAATGGTGCAATAATTGAATATCCCCGTTGCAATATTTCGTTTAATCCTGAAATTTATAAGGTTGTAGCTCAAAGAATGGTACTGGGAGCGGGTGTGGATTTACTTACAAATACTCAACTTGTCGATTGTGTTGTTTTAGACGGATGCATAAAGGAGATTATTGTGGCAGGAAAAAATGGTATGGAAGCAATACGCAGTAAATACTTTATTGATGCAACCGGAGATGCGACACTTGCTGAATTTGCGGGGATGGAAATGCTTGAAAATAGTCGTCCGATGCAGCCGGGAACATTATGCTTTACAATGGCGAATGTGGACACTTCGAGCGAAAGACTTAATATTATTCATCAAAAAACCCAGGGTATAAATCATCAGGCAATGTGCATAAGGGAAAAACTGCTTGAGTTAAAAGCGCAAGGCGTTTGTGTGCCGCAATTTGGGGGTCCGTGGTTGTGCACAACGTTAAACGAAGGCGTTATTACACTTAATCTTACAAGAGCAGCTATGGATGCGTCAAATGCAGAAAGCTATAATGCTGCGGAAAGAACCCTGCTTGAAGATGTATTTACGTTTGCTAAGCTTATTACTGAAAATGTAGAAGAATTTAAAAATGCGTATGTATCTTCTGTTGCGACCATTACCGGAACAAGACAGAGTCGCCGTATAAAAGGTATACATACTCTTACCGGAGAAGAATATGCAAACGGCGTGAAATTTAAGGATTCTATTGCACGTGCTTGTCACGCAATAGACATTCATCTTCCGGGAGATGAGGGGCAGATTTTGAAATACCCTGACGATGCAGGCTATATACCATATGACAGTATGGTGAATGAAAATTTTGATAATTTAATTATTGCAGGAAGAGCAATATCTGCGGATGAAGATGCTTTTGCGGCAATCAGAGTTCAGGCTCCGTGTATGGAAATGGGACAGGCGGCAGGATTTGCAGTGAATATCTGTATGAAAAACGGAAATATTCCGGTTTGGAATATTAACCGTGCAGAGCTTGTTGAAAAGGTGAGAAAAGAAGGAAGCTTTGTTTAAGGCAAAGGTAGTTTTTAATGGCTTTAATAAGCTTTTCAAAGTTTGAGGAGGTTAAAAATGAGATTATCTTTAGAAAACTATATATTAAGAAACCGTTTTGGTGAGGAAGAAGCAATAAAAATGGCAAAGGAAGCGGGTTTTGATGCCATTGACTATTCTTATTATTGGCTCGATGAAAACTCTGAAATTTTGGGAGAAAATTATTTAGAGTATGCTAAAAATGTGAAAAAACTCCTTGAAAAATATGGCTTGGTTTGTAATCAGGCGCATGCACCGTTTGATTTAAAATATGACGATAATTTGGATATGTCGAACGAAAAGTATTTGTGTCTTGTGCGCTCGATTGAGGCGGCAGGCTTAATTGGTGCAGAAAACATCGTGGTTCACACAATTCATATGCCGGAGAATTCAGAAAAGGGCTTTTGGGAATACAATCAGAATTTCTATAAAGGACTTGCACCTTTTGCACAAAAAGCAGGGATTAAAATTGCGGTTGAAAACCTTTTTTGCAGAGATAGCAAAAGACAGTGCATAAGCAGGCAGGGAAGGCTTGCAACACCTGAGATGCTGAGCCGATTTGTTAAAGAACTCGGAACGGATAATTTTAGCGCTTGCATAGATTTAGGTCATGCTGCAATTTCAGGAACTGAGCCTGAGGATTTTATTTGCGGTATGGAAAAAGGACTTATAAAAGCGCTGCATGTTCAGGATACTGATTATTTAGATGACAGACATACAATTCCGTATGCCGCAAAGCACAACTGGCAGAATATAACAAGAGCTTTAAAGGACTATGGATATAGTGGTGATTTGACGTTTGAAACACTTAAGTTTATTCAAGGATTTCCTGATAAGCTTATGCCAAAGTGCCTTGAATTTATGGCAAGTATTGGGCGGTATCTTATAGATTTAATTGAAAATTAACTAAAAAAGCGGATATTGTGACACAATTTGTTGCAGTATTCGCTTTTTGTATTAAAATATTAGCCTTAAAAATTGACTTTTTGTGTTTTTTATGATAAAATATTAAGGATGATTTCTTCTAAAAGTTAAGGAGGATAATTATGGCAAGACGTAGAAAGAAAAATCAGGGCGCTAAGAAGGCATTAATGTTTATAATATTTTTCTTGGTGCTTGTACTCATATTTTTAGGTTCATTTTGGATAACAGGTATGGTTTTAAGGCATCAGTCTGATGTCGGAGATGGTTGGTACAGCGGTGATGATGAGGTAACAGAAACTCAAAAGCCGGCAAAAGATAAAGAAGACGAGGATAAAAAGGACAGTAAAGATGATAGTGACGTAAAGCCGTCGGAGACGCCTTCTGCAGAACCGAGTGCTACGCCGAAACCGAGTGAATCGCCAAAGCCGAGCGAAACACCAAAACCGTCGGTGTCACCAAAGCCGTCGGCAGCGCCGCAGGCTTCTGCTTCGCCAAAACCCTCAGTAGCACCAGTAGTTACACCATCGCCGAAACCATCGGCAACACCTGCACCGTCAGCTACACCGAAGCCGTCTGTTGCACCAAGCCCAAGCCCGAGTCCGAGTCCAAGCCCGAGCGCAGCACCTGCGCCGAGTGAAGCTCCGGCACCTGTCAAAAAACCGATAAAACCGGTAGCTCCGGGAGCGGAGGCAGTAGGCTGATGACAGAAAGAACAGTTATAACAACAAGTGAAAGTGAAACCTTTGAGCTTGCAGTAAATTTTGCAAAAACGCTTGAAGCGGGAAGTGTAATTTGTCTTTCGGGAGATTTGGGAGCAGGAAAAACTGTTTTTGCCAAAGGTATTTGCAGTGCGCTTGACGTAACGGAATACATAAGCAGTCCGACCTTTACCATTGTAAATGAATATGAAGGAAAAATGCGCGTTTTTCATTTTGATATGTATAGAATTGAAGACGAGGATGAGCTTATTGAAATCGGATATGATGAATATTTGGCAAGTGGAGGAATATGCATCATAGAGTGGCCCGAAAATATAAAAAATTCCCTGCCTAAAAAAAGGATTGAGATTTCAATTTTAAGAGATTTATCGGTGGGCGATGACGTAAGGAAAGTTATTTTTAAGGAGTTTAAGTGATGCGTATATTGGGTACGGAAACTTCGTCACGTGCGGCAACTGTTGCACTTTTAGAAGACGGCGAAATATTGTGTGAATATACTCTAAATCATAAAAAGACACATTCTCAGGTTATGCAGCCTCTTGTTTTGCGTATGCTTGGCGACCTTGGTCTTACGCTTTCAGATATTGATGTTTTTGCGTGCGGAATAGGTCCAGGCTCTTTTACGGGTCTTAGAATTGGTGTTTCTATGACAAAGGGCTTTGCGCAGGCACTTTCAAAACCGTGTGCCGCCGTTAGTACGCTTATGGCGCTCAGCCAAAACGTATATGGCTTTAATGGAGTAAGAGTTTCTTTGATTTATGCAAGAGCTGATGAAGTTTTTTATGGAATATATGATGATGAAAAGGCGTCAGAGGGCGTTTGCACGATTGATGAGCTTTTAGATATGCTTGCGGGTCAAAAATGCATTTTCTGTGGTGATGGCGCAGAGGTATTTAAAGAAAAAATCAGCTCAAAAATGGGCGAATGTGCAGTTTTTGCAAACAAAAGGCAAAATATTGTAAGTGCGTCCGCTATATGCTTGCTTGCTCAAAAACAAGCAAACGAAGAAAAGCTTGTAAGCTTTAGTGAGCTTGCGCCTGTTTATATGCGTCCGTCGCAGGCAGAGCGTGAATTTGGTTAATTAAGTATAAAGGAGATAGATTAACGTGAAAAATCACGTTAGCCTCCGGCGGATTTAAATGCACCGCCGATTTTTCGTGACGAAAGGCACGAAACGGCGATGTGCAATTTTATCATACGCCTTATCTGCCCACGATGAGGAACGTGTGTATTTTTAATTACTATTTGTGGGCAGAAAGGCTATGGAAATTATTATGATAGGAATTGGATGTGACCATGGTGGTGTAGAGCTTAAAAATGTTCTGCGTGACCATTTAAAAGATTTGGGTTATGAGGTAGTTGACCACGGAGTTTTCGATAAACAAAGCGTGGATTATCCTGATATTGCAAAGGATGTTTGTCCGCACGTTGTAAGCGGAGAATATGAGTTTGCGGTGCTTGTTTGCGGAACGGGAATTGGTATTTCGATTGCGGCAAATAAGATTGACGGGGTGCGTTGTGCACTTGTAAATAACGAATATAGCGCCGCTAAAACAAAAGAGCATAACAATGCAAATGTTTTGGCTTTTGGCGGAAGAACAACGGGTCCTGACCTTGCGATTTCGATTATCGACAGCTATATAAATGCTGAATTTCAAGGCGGAAGACACCAAAACCGCATTGATAAAATTCATGAACTTGAAAAATAACATACATAAAAAAAATAAATAAAAAAAAGGGGGGAGTAACTTGGAAAGACGAGATAAAGCCAATTATTATTTAGATATAGCAGAGTCTGTTTTGGAGCGTGGAACGTGCATAAGGCGTAATTATGGTGCAATTATCGTAAAAAATGACGAAATTATATCAACAGGCTATACTGGTGCGCCGAGAGGCAGAAAAAACTGCATAGATTTGGGATATTGCAGACGCGAAAAAATGAATATTCCAAGGGGAGAGCGATATGAACTGTGCCGCAGCGTTCATTCTGAGGCAAACTGCATTATAAGTGCATCACGAAGAGATATGATTGACTCTACGATGTATCTTGTGGGAAAAGATGCGCAGACGGGCGAGCTTGTAAAAAATGCCACGAGTTGTGCTATGTGTAAACGAATGATAATTAACGCAGGAATAAAAACGGTTATTGTTCGTGATACGCAAACAGAGTATAGGGTGATTAATACTGAGGACTGGATAACGGAGGACGATTCGCTTTCCGATGAACTTGGTTATTAATTTGCTTTTAGGTTAAAGAGAAATAAAAAATACAAAATAAAATGACAGGAGATTATTTATGAATTATACGGAATTTGCAGTATTTGTTGTGTACTTACTTTTTATGCTTGCTATCGGCGTTTACTTCTTCTTTAAGAATAAAAACGCAGGCGAAAAGGGTTACTTTTTAGGCGGAAGAAAAATGGGACCTTGGGTTTCTGCTTTGTCTGCCGGCGCATCGGATATGAGTGCGTGGGTTTTGATGGGTCTTCCCACTGCAATTTATGCAGTTGGCTTTGGTGAGGTTTGGATTCCTGTTGGTCTTGCTATCGGATACACTATCAGCTGGATATATGAAGCTCCAAGACTTAGAAAGTTTTCAATTGTTGCAAACGACTCAATTACAATTCCGCAGTATCTTACAAACAGATTTTTATCTAAATCTAAAGCT
Source organism: Clostridia bacterium (assembly GCA_017935435.1). GTDB lineage: Bacteria > Bacillota > Clostridia > UBA1381 > UBA9506 > RGIG9126. The sequence goes on from JAGBHP010000006.1 coordinate 24,781, forward strand.
CTTCAGGTAATTTGCGCAATTGTATTTATTGTTGCTTATACTATTTATTCTGCATCGAGCATAAAAGCTTGCGGAACGCTCTTTAATACAGTTATGGGTATTGACGCAACAGTTGCTATGTGGATTGCAACGGTAATTATTGTTGGATATACCTTCCTTGGCGGATTTTCAGCAGTATGCTGGACAGACTTCTTCCAGGGAATGCTTATTTTAGGTGCTATGCTTTTAGCTCCTATCTTTGCAGGATTTATGCTCGATAGCGCAGCAGTAGCAGAAACGACTACCTCACTTCCTGAAAATTACTGGAGCTTATTTGCTGATTGGAAAAAGGTTGTATCGGGTTTAGCATGGGGTCTTGGCTACTTTGGCATGCCGCACATTATCATCAGATATATGTCGATTGAGTCACAGAAATCTCTTAAAAAGTCTGCTAAAATAGGTATAAGCTGGACAGTAATTATTGTAATTGCAGCAGCATTTATCGGTATAATCGGCAGAATGTTCTTAGGTTACAGTGACGAAATCAATAACAATTCATTAGTATTTATTCAAATGGTAAGAAAAATTTTCCCGAGCCTTATTTCAGGCGTACTTTTATCAGCTGTTCTTGCAGCATCTATGAGTACGGCAGACAGTCAGTTGCTCGCAGCGTCTTCTTCTTTTGCAAGCGATGTTTATAAGCCTATTTTCCGCAAGGATAAAGCAGGCGATAAGGAAATGCTCTGGGCAGGACGTGTGGTGGTTTTTGCAATTGCAATATGTGCTATTATCATTGCGTCTGACCCGAACGCAGGTTCAATTATGAGCCTCGTTTCAAATGCGTGGGGCGTGTTCGGCGCAGCTTTTGGTCCTGCAATTATGCTCAGCCTTTTCTGGAAACGCTTTAACTTTAAAGGCGCAGTTGCAGGTATCGTAGTTGGTGCTTTGGTGGATATCTTATGGCTCGCATTCTTAGCAAGTACGGGCATTTACGAAATTCTCCCCGGTTTTGTTGCAGGCTTAATTGCAGCAGTTGTTGTATCACTTGCAACTAAAGCTCCTGAAAAAGAAGTTGAAGAACTCTTTGATAAAGCAGTAGCTTACGAAGACTAATAAAAAGTTAATTCGATAAAAATTAAATCTACCGTAAAAGGTAGATTTATTTTTTTTATTTATTAAAATATTATTTTAAATTTATAGATGCTTTTATTATTCTGAAAAGTCTTTCTGCGGCGCTTTCGTAAAGTAATTCTGCGTTTTTAATAGCGTTATCAAGCGTCATGGGGGAGTTAACTGTGGGCATTACAGAACAGATTCCGCAGTCAAATATTTTTTCTGCGCCATCTCCCATTCCGCCAACAATTGCAAAGGCGGGTTTTCCTGCTTTTTTAGCTCTTAAACCAACTCCGCTTGCAACCTTTCCGCAAACGGATTGTCCGTCCATTCTTCCCTCGCCTGTAATTATTACATCTGCCTTTTTTGCCAATTCGTCAAAGTTAATTAAGTCGAGAAGAGTTTCTATGCCCGATTTCATTTCTGCATCTAAAAATACGAGAAGTGCTGCGCCTAAGCCGCCTGCGGCGCCTCCGCCAGATAGATTTTCACAGGAAATACCGAGCTTTTCTTTTATTACCGAAGCATAGTTTTTCATGCCGTTTTCCAAGCGTTTTTGCATATCGCAATCTGCACCTTTTTGTGCACCAAAGATGTAGGTTGCGCCGTTTTCGCCTGTAAGTGGGTTATTTACATCGCACATGACGGTAAATTTTGCATCTTTTGCGCTGCTATGAAGATTTGTAATGTCAATATCTGCGACTTTTTCCAAATCCTCTCCCGCACCTTTTAAAAGATTTCCGTCTTTATCGAAAAACTTAACGCCGAGAGCACTCATTGCGCCCATACCACCGTCATTTGTGGCACTTCCGCCGATTGCGATGGTTATATCTTTTGCGCCACTGTCTAATGCCGCGCGGATAAGCTCGCCTGTCCCAAAGGTTGAGGTTTTAAGCGGATTGCGCTCATTATCTTTTAAAAGAGGAAGGCCTGAAGCCTGCGCCATTTCGATAATTGCAGAATTTTCGCCCGTTTTACCGTAGCAAGCGCAAATTTCTCTTCCTAATGGGTCTTGTGCACTAATTGTAATTTTTTTGCCTCCGGTACCTGCTAAAACGGCATCAAGCGTACCTTCTCCGCCGTCTGCGGTTAAAACAGAGTGGGTAGTGCAGTCGGGAAATGTTTTTAAAGCGGATTTAGTTAAAAGCTCGCTTATTTTTTCGGATGTAAGGCTTCCTTTAAATGAATCAGATGCAAAAAGAAAGTTCATATTTTTCCTCCTTAGGGTTATATAAATAATTCTGTGATAAAGACTACTGCTGAGGCAACGAGTGCAACTGTCAGCAGGCTTTTATTTTTGTATGCTAAAATCAGAGCTGCGCCAAAACCCAAAAAAGCCGATATTTTAGAGCTTGTTGAATAAAATATCGCAGGTATGGTCATCGCAGAGAGCGTCGCATACGGAACGTAGTGCAAAAAAGAACGGAGAAATCTGTTCGTGATTTTTTTGCGAATTAAAGTAAGCGGCAATGCTCTTATTAAATAGGTAACAAGTGCCATCACCAAAATATATATGTAAATGGAAATGTTATTCATCTTTTTCGTCCTCCAAGGGAAAGAAAATAGCGGCGCACGTTGCGGCAATTATTGTCGCAATTATAATCTGAAAGCCAGAAGAAATTCCTGAAAGCACAGGTGCATATTTTAAAATGCACGAAAGAGCTATTGCTAAAAGTGCGGCAAAAAGTATATGCTTATCTTTTTTAGAGTCGGGAACGACTATTGCGATAAACATACCATAAATTGCAATCCCGAGAGCCGATGTAACGGAAAAGGGGAGCAGGTCGCCTGAAATTACACCGAGCAGCGTGCCAAAACACCAACCGAAAATAGAAACGGTCATAAGACCGTAGTTATAAAACGGACTAAGCTCACCTTTTACGCTTACGCTCACTCCGAAAATCTCATCAGTTACGCCGTGTGCCACCAAAAGTCTTGAAAGTGTTGAGGTTTTGTATGACAGTTTCTGCGAAAGAGCGCAGGACATTAAAAGATAGCGCAGATTGAGAATTAGTTGAGTTATTGCAAGCTCTAAAAGCGATGCGCCTGCGGCGATTATGGAAAGAGATGCAAATTGTCCTGCAGACGTAACATTAGTAAGTGACATTATCACGGCTTGAAGAGCAGACAGACCTGCGCTGCTTGCCTGTATTCCGAAAGCAAAAGAAACGGCAAGGTAGCCGAAGCATATCGGCAGACCGTCTTTTGTTCCTTTTTTATATATTGAAAGCTTATTCATCTTTTTGTATGTTCCCTTCTTTTATAAGCTTGAGCTTTTGAGGTTTGGTAAGTTTTTTTATTGCACACTCCCGTTTTAGCGCATCTGATTTTGAAGAAAATTCCTCGAAATATGCAAGCTTTACGGGAAGGCGTGATTTTGTGTATTTTGCACCTTGACCATCGTTGTGAGTTTTAACACGCTTTTCGACATCGTTCGTATAGCCACAGTATAATGAGCCGTCGCAACATTCTAAAAGATAAACAAAATATGCAGACATCGAAAACAGCCTCTCCTTTTTGCAAAATACTTAGATATTTTACCACATCAGCAAAATAATGTCAATTTCCCGACAAGATATTATTTACCTCTTTTCCAAAATCGGGATTTTTAATTTCAAATGTTTTTCCGTTTAAGTAATTTAAAATTCCTGCATCGGTTTTAAAATCGAATTTTAATTTGTAGGAAATAAGAGCTTGTTTATTAACCTGTGCCTTTCTTCCTGTGATGCCGTATTTGCCGTCACCTAAAAGCGGACAGCCGATATGTGCCATTTGCGCGCGTATCTGATGGGTTCTGCCTGTGTGAAGCTCAACCTCGCAAAGAGTATGATTTTTATAGGTCTTTTTGGTTTTATAATCAAGTATTGCAGTTTTTGCGTTCTTGCGGGGATTGTCGTAAACTGCAACAGTATTTTCCTTTTCGTTCTTTATTAAATAGGAAGTAATTCTGTCAGACTGCTTTTTAGGATGACCGCAGACAACACAAAGATAAAACTTTTGTATTTCACGGTTTTTGATTTTGTCATTTATAATACGAAGAGATTCAGCGTTTTTTACCGCTATAACAATTCCACGGGTGTTGCGGTCGATGCGGTTAGCCAGTGCAGGCGCAAAGCTCTGCTCATTTTCGGGCAGATATTCTTCCTTATTATATAGGTAGCTTTGTATGTGGTTGATTAATGTGTTAACGCTTTCGTTTTCGTCTGAGTGAACCACCATGCCCTGAGGTTTGTCGCAAAGCAAAATATTTTCGTCTTCGTAAACTATCGAAAGCTCGGGGGTTTTTATTGCGCTGAAGGTTTTGTTTTCCTGAGCCTCAAAAAACTCATCGTTAATATAAAGCTCTAAAACATCACCGCAGGAAAGCTTAAAAGCTTCCTTTTCGTGCTTGCCGTTTACACGCACTCTTTTTTTGCGCAGAGCTTTATAAACCATGCTTTGCGGCATCGTTTTAAAATATTTGATTAAGAATTTGTCAAGACGCTGACCTGCGTCGTTGGAGTTTACAGTTATTTTTTTCATATTGACCTCTGAGTAACTTTATAGTATAATTATATTATACATTATATAGCTCGAAAAAGTTGCACAAAAAAGTAATGAAAATTCGCGAAAAGTTTGTGAAATATTTTTTGAACAAATTTTTATAAAAAACTTGCAATTTTGGCGAAAATAGTGTATTATTATATAGGCTGTGACATGGCATACGATGAAGTGGGAGGTTGCCGCAAATGATGCGGGTTTTTCCATGGAGAATGTCCGATTCATGAAACCGGGCGACAGAGTCATAGGCATAACAAAACGTAACTTGCGCTTGCGCTTATCCTTAGGGATTTTGCGCATATACGCACTTTTTGCGTCTTGTTTGCTGCTTAATTTAAGCACGATTGCGCCCAAAACAGTCTCGGCAGTTTTGGGTTTTATTTCTGTCAGGGCACGAAACACCCGGCAGAGTGTGCTGAAAAAATGCTGTCGTTTCAAGACTCACAGACAACACTATTAATTAAGGAGGAAAGCAAGATGGCACAGACAAGTCAGAAAATCAGAATCAGACTCAAAGCTTACGATCACATTCTTTTAGACCAGTCAGCTGAAAAGATTGTTGAAACAGCTAAGAGAACAGGAGCTAAGGTATCAGGTCCTATTCCGCTTCCGACAAAGAAGGAAGTTATCACGATTCTGCGTGCTGTACACAAGTACAAAGATTCCAGAGAGCAGTTTGAAATGAGAACTCACAAAAGACTCATTGATATTCTTCTCCCCACACAGAAGACTATGGATGCATTAATGCGCATAGAACTGCCCGCAGGTGTGGACATCGAAATGAAACAATAAACGGAAACTTTAAAGCTAAATGCTTGGTTTCCTAAAGGCACTGTCGCAATTGCGGTAGGTCATGTTCACGAACAGTGAACCAATAACCATTATAGGAGGTGCTTTGTGTGAATAAAGCAATTTTAGGTAAAAAGCTTGGTATGACTCAGCTTTTTGACGAGGAAGCAAGACTCGTTCCCGTTACGGTTATCGAGGCTGGCCCTTGCAGAGTCATCCAGAAAAAGACTGCAGAAAACGATGGATACGATGCAGTACAGTTAGGCTTCGGCGAAAAGAAAGAAAAACACACTTCAAAGCCGATGCAGGGACATTTCAAAAAAGCAGGTACAGCTTACATGCAGTACTTAAGAGAGTTCAAACTCGAAAATTCTGCTGAAATGAATGTTGGCGATGAAATCAAAGCAGACGTTTTTGCTGCTGGTGACAAAGTTGACGTTACAGGAATCAGCAAAGGTAAAGGTTATGCCGGCACGGTAAAAAGATGGGGAACACACCGCGGTCCTATGACTCACGGTTCAGGTTACCACAGAGGCCCCGGTTCTATGGGCGCTTGTTCTACTCCTTCAAGAGTAATGAAGGGCAAGAAGCTTGCAGGACACCTTGGTGTTGAAAAAGTTACCGTACAAAATCTTGATGTCATCACAATTGATGCAGAAAAGAACATTATCGCAATCCGCGGCTCCATTCCCGGACCTAAGGGCGGATTAGTAATCATCAAAAATTCTGTTAAGGCGTAACCCGACAGAAACGAAAGGAGGAAGTTAAATGCCTAACACAGCGATTTATAACATGGAAGGCAAGGAACTCGGAAAAATTGAGTTAAACGAAGCAGTTTTCGGTATCGAACCGAGCGAAGCTGCTGTTCATACAGTTGTAGTAAACTACCTGGCAAATCAGAGACAGGGCACACAGAGCGCTTTAACACGTGCTGAAGTTCGTGGCGGCGGTATTAAGCCTTGGAGACAGAAAGGTACAGGCCGTGCAAGACAGGGTTCAATCAGAGCTCCACAGTGGACCGGCGGTGGCGTTGTTTTTGCTCCGAAGCCGAGAAGTTACAGAACTTCTGTTAACAAGAAGATTAAAAAGCTTGCTATGCAGTCAGTTCTCACTTCTAAAGCTGCAAATGAAAACATCATTGTTTTAGATGCTCTCACTGTTGATGCTATCAAAACAAAAACTATCACAGAAATGCTTAAAAATTTAAACGTTACAGGTAAAGCTTTATTATTAACAAAAGAAGCTGACAAAAACGTTTATATGTCGGCAAGAAACATCCCCGGCGTTGATACAGCATTCGTGGGAACAGTAAACGTTTACGATATCTTAAACCACACAAAGCTTATCGTAGCTAAAGATGCGGTTGAATTATTAGAGGAGGTGTATGCATAATGACGTGTGCGCACGATATTATTGTAAGACCTATCATCTCTGAACAGAGCATGGAACAGATGGCAGACAAAAAATATACTTTTGAAGTAAAAAAATCTGCTAACAAAATTGAAATAAAGAAAGCTGTTGAGGAAGTTTTCGGCGTTAAGGTTTTAAACGTTACCACTTCAAATATGCTCGGCAAAAAGAAGAGAATGGGACGTTTTGAAGGAAGAAGAGCTTCTTGGAAAAAAGCAGTTGTTAAGCTTACTGCTGACAGCAAGACAATCGAATTCTTTGACGGAATGGCGTAAGCCGAAGGCGTCAAAAACAAAACAGATTAAGGAGTGAAAGTAGATGGCAATTAAAAAGTATAGTCCTACTTCTCCCGCCAGAAGATTTATGACGGTTTCCACTTTCGAGGAAATCACAAAGTTTGAGCCTGAGCGTTCTTTGCTTGAGCCGCTTAACAAAACGGCCGGCAGAAACTCTTACGGAAGAATAACCGTTAGACACAGAGGCGGCGGAAACAAGAGAAAATACAGAATTATAGATTTTAAGAGAAATAAACCCGGAAGTGCAACAGTTATCGGTATCGAGTACGATCCTAACAGAACAGCAAACATTGCTTTAGTTCAGTATGAGGACGGCGAAAAGAGATACTTCATTGCTCCTGAAGGTGTAACAGACGGTGCAGTTTTAGTTACAGCTCCCGATGGCGCTGATATTAAGCCCGGTAACGCAATGCAGATTCAGTATATCCCTGTTGGTACTTTAATTCACAACATCGAGCTTATGCCCGGCAAAGGTGGTCAGCTTGTAAAAGCGGCCGGCGGTGCAGCTCAGCTCATGGCTAAAGAAGGTAAGTACGCTCAGGTTAGACTTCCCTCAGGCGAAGTTAGACTTATAAGACTTAACTGTATGGCAACAATCGGTCAGGTTGGTAATCTCGATCACGAGAATATTTCAATCGGTAAAGCCGGCAGAAAGCGCCATATGGGCTTTAGACCCACAGTTCGTGGTTCTGTAATGAACCCCTGCGACCATCCGCATGGTGGTGGTGAAGGTAAGTCACCTGTTGGACGTCCGTCACCTGTTACTCCTTGGGGTAAACCGGCACTCGGTCTTAAAACAAGGAAGAAAAAGAACATTAACGATAAGTTCATCGTTAAGAGAAGAAACCAGAAATAATGTAGCAGCTTGACTGCTAAACGGAATAAAATCTTGGTCGAAGGAGGAAAAACAGTGAGTAGATCGGTTAAAAAAGGACCTTTTGTCGAAGAACGTTTATTAAACAGAATCGTTAAAATGAACGAAGCTAACGAGAAAAAGGTTATCAAAACATGGTCAAGAAGCTCGTCCATTTTCCCTGAAATGGTTGGTCACACAATCGCAGTTTATGACGGAAGAAAACATGTACCGGTATTCGTATCAGAGGACATGGTTGGTCACAAGCTTGGCGAGTTTGCACCGACAAGAACCTTTAAGGGTCATGCAGGAGCAAAGACTACTAAGTAATTTATAAAAATTCCTTTCGCTTCGGAAAATCTTCTTATATAAATATCGAAGCGAGTTTCAAAAGACTAAGCATTCTTAGTCGATAACAGAGAGGAGGAGTAATTGTGGAAGCAAGAGCAACACTCAGTTATGCTCGTATTTCATCCAGAAAGGCAAAAATTGTACTGGATTTAATAAGAAACAAGCCCGTAGGCGAAGCTATGGGTATCATAAAAAATACTCCGAAGGCAGCAAGTGAGCTTTTGGAAAAACTCTTAGCATCAGCTATCGCAAATGCTGAGAACAATCATCATATGGACGTAAACAGCTTGTATGTGGCAGAATGTTTTGCAAATCAGGGACCGACTCTTAAGAGAATCAGACCCAGAGCGCAGGGCAGAGCTTTCAGAATCAGAAAGAGAACAAGTCACATCACATTAGTATTAAAAGAGAAAGAATAAGGAAAAGGAGGTAAGCAGTTTGGGTCAGAAAATGCATCCCCACGGTTTAAGAGTGGGCGTTATTAAGGATTGGGATTCAAGATGGTTCGCAGGCAAAAAAGAATTTGGCGAGAACCTCGTTGAAGACTACAAAATCAGAAAGTTTTTAAAGAAACTTTTGTTCCAGGCAGGTATTTCAAAAATTGAAATTGAGCGTACCTCAAAGAGAGTAAAAGTTAATATCTTTGCTGCAAAACCCGGTATCATCATTGGCCGTGGCGGCAGTGAAATCGATAAAGTTAAGAAACAAGTTGAAAATTTAACAAAGAAGAGCGTAGCACTTAACATTGAAGAGGTTAAACACCCCGACATGGATGCTCAGCTCGTTGCTGAAAACATCGCATCACAGCTCGAACGCAGAATTTCGTTCAGAAAAGCTATGAAGTCCGTTATGGGCAGAGCTATGAAGTTCGGTGCTAAAGGTATCAAAACTGAATGTTCAGGTCGTTTAGGCGGCGCTGAAATCGCAAGAAGCGAAAGATACCACGAAGGAACTATTCCGCTGCAGACTTTAAGAGCAGATATCGATTACGGTTTCTGGGAGGCTGATACCACTTATGGTAAAATCGGCGTTAAGGTTTGGATATACAAGGGCGAAATACTTCCCGAAAGCAAAAAGAATGTTAAAGTAGCAGATGCTGCTCAAGTGGGAGGGAAATAAGCAATGTTATTACCTAAGAGAGTTAAATACAGAAGAGTAATGCGTGGCAGAATGAAGGGCAAAGCAAGCCGTGGTAATACAGTGACTTACGGTGAATATGGTCTTCAGGCAATGGAAGCTGCTTGGATTACAAGCAACCAGATAGAAGCTGCCCGTATCGCTATGACACGTTACATCAAAAGAGGTGGTCAGGTTTGGATTAAAATATTCCCTGACAAGCCGATAACAGAGAAACCTGCTGAAACCCGAATGGGTAGTGGTAAGGGTTCACCTGAGTACTGGGTAGCAGTTGTTAAGCCCGGCCGTGTAATGTTTGAAATTGCAGGCGTGGCTGAAGATGTTGCAAGGGAGGCACTTCGTCTTGCTATGCACAAGCTGCCTATCAAGTGCAAAATCGTCAAAAAAGACGACCAAGAAATGGAGGCGTAGAATATGAAGGTTAATGAAATTCGTGAATTTACAGCAGCCGAGCTTGAAAGTAATCTCGCTGATCTTAAAAAAGAGCTTTTTAACCTCCGATTCCAGAATGCTACCAATCAGCTTGAAAATCCTATGAGAATTGTTGAGGTAAAGAAAACTATTGCCAGAATTAAGACAGTTATGATGGAAAGAGAGCTTGCTAAAGAAGCTAACTAAGCTTTAAAGACGAGCTTGAAAGGAGTGAAATCATGGAAGCAAGAAATTTCAGAAAACAGAGAATCGGTAAGGTTATAAGCGATAAGATGGACAAGACCATCGTTGTTGCTATTGAATATAACGTTAAGCATCCGCTTTACGGAAAAATCGTAAAGAGAACCTACAAGCTTAAAGCTCATGACGAAAACAATGAGTGCCGTGTAGGTGACAGAGTTGCAGTTATGGAAACCAGACGTCTTTCTAAAGATAAGAGATGGATACTGGTTAAAATAGTAGAAAAAGCACAATAATTTTAATATTGATAAACACCAAGAAATGGAGGTAACCATATGATTCAACAGCAGACGCTTTTGAAGGTTGCAGATAACACCGGCGCTAAAGAGCTTATGTGTATCCGAGTTTTAGGTGGTTCTAAAAGAAGATATGCAAACATCGGCGATGTTGTTATTGCTTCGGTTAAAAAAGCAACACCCGGCGGTGTTGTAAAAAAAGGCGACGTAATTAAAGCCGTAATCGTTCGTTCAGTTAAGGGCGTTAGACGTGTAGACGGAACATACATCCGTTTCGATGATAACGCAGCAGTTATTATAAGAGATGACAAAAACCCCAGAGGAACCCGTATATTTGGCCCTGTTGCCAGAGAGCTTAGAGAAAAAGAATACATGAAGATTCTTTCACTCGCTCCGGAAGTACTTTAATTTAAAATCTCAAGTGAAGATTGCTTGAAATCTAAGGAGGTGCTAAATAATGGCAAGTATGCACATTAAATCCGGCGATAGCGTAGTTGTTATTTCCGGTAAAGATAAAGGTAAAAAGGGCAAGGTTTTAGAAGTTTTCCCAAAAGCGGAAAAAGTTATTGTTGAAGGTGTAGCTTTTGCTACAAAGCACACAAAGCCCAGACGTGCAGGCGAAACCGGTGGTATAATCAAACAGGAAACACCGATTTATGCATCAAATGTTATGCATGTTTGCAATAAGTGCAACAAAGCAACAAGAATTGCCAGAAAAATATTAGAAGACGGCAGCAAGGTTAGATACTGCAAAAAATGCGGAGAAGTATTTAACGATTAATTTTTGCGAAAAGGAGGTATAAAACCTAATGGCTAGACTGCAGGAAAAATATAAAAATGAAGTTGCTCCAGCTCTTATGGAGAAATTCGGATATAAAAGCGTAATGCAGATTCCGAAGCTTGAAAAGATTGTTATTAACATCGGTCTTGGAGAAGCTAAGGAAAACGCAAAAGCACTTGATAGTGCAGTAAGCGATTTAGCTTTAATCACAGGTCAGAAGCCTGTTATCACAAAAGCTAAGAAGAGCGTAGCTGCATTTAAAATCAGAGAGGGAATGAACATCGGCTGTAAGGTAACGCTTCGTGGCGAGAAAATGTATGAATTCTTAGACAGATTCTTCAACGTTGCTCTCCCGCGTGTACGTGACTTCCGTGGAATTAACCCAAATTCTTTTGATGGAAGAGGTAACTATTCTACCGGCGTTAAAGAACAGCTCATTTTCCCTGAAATCGAATATGACAAAATTGATAAAATCAGAGGTATGGATATTATAATTGTTACTACTGCGAAGACCGACGAGGAAGGCAGAGAACTTCTGTCACTCATGGGTGCTCCGTTTTCCGGTAAGTAAGGAGGAGGCACGTTATGGCAAAGAAAGCTATGGTTAACAAACAGCAGAAAACGCCTAAATTCAGCACGCGTCACTACAACAGATGTAAAATCTGCGGAAGACCGCATGCTTATTTGAGAAAATTCGGCATCTGCCGTATTTGCTTCAGGGAACTTGCTCACCAGGGTCAGATTCCGGGCGTAAAGAAAGCTAGCTGGTAATTATTTAATTGATTTTGGAAGGAGGTACTATTAATGCAGATCACCGATCCTATTGCAGATATGCTTACAAGAATCAGAAATGCAAATGCTGCAAGACATGAGTCTGTTGATGTTCCGGCATCCAATATGAAGAAGGCTATTGCTCAGATTCTTTTGGAAGAGGGATATATCAAAAATTATCAAGTAATCGAGGACGGCAAACAGGGCATCATTAGAATCGCTCTTAAGTATGTCGGTAAAGAAAAGGTTATTTCAGGTATAAAGAGAATTTCCAAGCCGGGTCTTAGAATATACAAAAGCTCAGAAGAGCTTCCCAGAGTACTGAAAGGACTTGGTATTGCTATCGTTTCGACATCACGCGGCGTGATGACCGACAAAAAGGCAAGAAAAGAAAATGTCGGCGGAGAAATTTTAGCATTCGTATGGTAAAAAATATAGGCTAAAGGAGGTTAGAGGCAATGTCAAGAATAGGTAGAGCGCCTATCGAAGTTCCTAACGGCGTAACAGTTACAATTGCTGAAGGCAATGTTGTTACAGTCAAGGGTCCTAAGGGCGAATTAACTAAAAACTTACATTCTGATATGACAATTAAGCAAGAAGGAAACGAGCTTATCGTAACTCGTCCTTCAGAAAATAAAAATCACAGAGCGCTTCATGGTCTTACAAGATCGCTCTTGAATAACATGGTAGTCGGCGTAACAAACGGTTATGAGAAAGTGTTAGAGGTTAACGGTGTTGGTTACCGTGCACAGATGGAAGGCAAAAACCTTGTTATGAACCTTGGTTTTTCTCACAACGTTGTAATGGAGCCGGTTGACGGTATTACAATAGCTTGCCCCACACCCAACCAGATCGTAATTTCTGGTATCGACAAACAGGTTGTTGGCGAATTTGCAGCTGTTGTAAGAAAGAAAAGACCCCCCGAACCGTATAAAGGTAAAGGTATCAAATACGCTGATGAGTATATCAGACGTAAAGAGGGTAAAACAGGCGGTAAGAAGTAATTTTAGTTCCTTATACGCTTTTGCTATGGCAAAATCCATGGCGGCTTAAAAGCTAAAAAGAAAAGGAGTGAATAACGTGATTAATAAGCCATCAAGTAATGAGGCAAGACTCAGAAGACATAAAAGAGTTCGTAAACAGATCAGCGGTACAGCTGCTCGTCCGAGACTCGCAGTTTTCAGAAGTCTTAAAAATATATACGCTCAGATTATCGACGACGATAAGGGCGTAACACTCGTTTCCGCATCTTCACTCGATAAAGCTATCGAAGGAAACGGCGGTAACAAAGAAGCAGCAAGAGCAGTTGGTAAGCTCGTAGCTGAAAAGGCACTCGCTGCCGGAATTAAATCTGTTGTTTTTGACAGAGGTGGATACATCTACCACGGACGTGTTCTTGAGCTCGCAGAGGGAGCAAGAGAAGGCGGACTCGAATTTTAAGAAAAGGAGGTAAGTAGCTTGGCACAGTTAATCGATGCAAGTGTTTTGGATATACAGGAAAAGGTTGTAAAAATCAGCCGTGTTGCAAAGGTTGTTAAGGGTGGTCGTACATTCCGTTTTTCAGCACTCGTTGTTGTTGGTGACGGTAACGGTCATGTTGGCTGCGGTACAGGTAAGGCTGCAGAAATTCCGGACGCAATCAGAAAAGGTATTGAGGATGCTAAGAAGAATATTATTAAGGTTAACCTTGATAATACAACTATTCCTCATGAAGTAATTGGTGAGTTTGGTGCTGGTCGTGTACTCATGAAACCTGCTGCTCCCGGTACAGGTGTTATCGCAGGTGGTCCTGCCAGAGCGGTTATTGAACTTGCTGGTATTTCTGATATCAGAACCAAGTCATTGCGTTCAAACAATCCCCGTAACATGGTTAATGCTACTATCGCGGGTCTTGCTCAGCTTAAGGATGCAGAGGAATTAGCAAAATTAAGAGGCAAAGCCGTAGAAGATTTAAAGTAAAGAGTTAGGAGGGACAAGAAATGGCTGGTAAGCTTAAAGTAACTCTTAAAAAGAGCATAATCGGCAGAAAGAAAGATCAGATTGCAACAGTTGAGGCTCTTGGTCTTAAGAAAATTCGTGATTCTAAAATTCACGATAAATCACCTGCTGTTTTAGGTATGATTGAAAAGGTCGGCTTCATGCTCGACGTAGAGGAAATATAAATACAAAGGGAGGTGCCAGATAATGGAACTTAACGAACTCAGACCGGCTGTCGGCTCTAAAAAGGAAGCTTTTAGAAAAGGTCGCGGACACGGTTCAGGTAACGGCAAAACCTCAGGTAGAGGTCACAAAGGTCAGTGGGCTCGTTCAGGCGGCGGTGTAAGACCGGGCTTTGAAGGTGGTCAGATGCCTTTATACAGACGTCTTCCTAAGAGAGGATTTACCAATATATTCGCAAAAGTTTATACTGAAATAAATGTTTCTGATCTTAACAGATTTGCTGAAGGTCAGGAGGTTACAGCTGAGGCTTTATTAGAAGCTGGCGTAATCAAGAAGGTTAATGATGGAGTTGTAGTATTAGGTAAGGGCGAACTCACATCTAAAAAACTCACTGTAAAGGCAGCAAGATTTTCAAAATCAGCCGCAGAGAAGATTGCAGCGGCAGAAGGAAAGGCTGAGGTGATCTAAGATGCTTCAAACCCTTAGAAACGCTTGGAAAATCCCCGACTTAAGAAAGAAAATGCTTTTTACGGTGCTCATGGTTATTATTTTCAGAATGGGCTCCTATATCCCGGTTCCGGGATTAGACGCTGCTGCAATTGAGGAACTTTTTGGTGGTTTCTCAGGCGGTATGCAAGGATTACTCAACAACTTCTCCGGTGGTGCGATGGAGCGTGGCTCAATTTTTGCAATGAGTATTTCACCTTACATTAACGCATCAATTATTATGCAGCTTTTAACAGTTGCAATCCCTGCTTTAGAAAGACTTTCTAAAGAGGGCGAAGAGGGAAGAAAGAAAATCAGCTCATACACGAGATATGCAACGGTTGTTTTAGGATTTCTTCAGGCAATGGGTTTGTTCTTTGGTTTAAAGAACAGCATCGCCGGAAATGACGTACTCAACTTCTTCGTTGTAACTCTTACTTTCACCGCTGGTACCGCATTTTTGATGTGGCTCGGTGAGCAGATTACAGAAAAGGGTATAGGTAACGGTATTTCAATTCTCATCTTTATCGGTATCGTATCGAGAGGACCTGCTATGATTCAGTCGCTTCGTGCAACACTTATGTCAAGCGGTGATGCAATCTCGATTTCAGCAGTAATTTCTATCGTAGCAATTTTAGTAATTTCGGTTCTTATGATTGCTTTCGTAGTATTTATGAACGATGCTGAGCGCAGAATTCCTGTACAGTATGCTAAACGTGTTGTTGGCAGAAAAATGTACGGCGGACAGAGCACTCATATTCCGATTAAGGTTGCTATGGCAGGTGTTATTCCGATAATCTTTGCCGTTTCTATCATGAGCTTTCCGCAGACAATTAATATGTTTATAAACGGAACTCAGATGCCTGATTCAAAATTCTGGGCAGCAGTGCTCGGTCTTTTCCAGCAGACACATCCGTTCTATATTATAGCATATTTCTTGCTTATACTTTTCTTCACATATTTCTATACAGCTATTCAGTTCAATCCGATTGAAATGGCTAATAATATGAAGAAAAACGGCGGATTTATTCCGGGTATCAGACCTGGAAAGTCAACCTCGGATTATATTTCCAAGGTTCTTTCAAGAATTACACTCGTAGGTGCATTATTCTTAGCAGTTATCGCTATATTCCCGATTCTTATGGCGTTCATTCCGAATATGGGAAATATCAGCATCGGCGGTACATCACTCTTAATCGTAGTTGGTGTAGCACTTGAAACTGTTAAACAGATTGAGTCTATGATGCTCATGCGTCATTATAAAGGATTTTTAGAATAAGCACTTTTAACAAGTTACAAGGAGAGGTAGAAATGAAACTTGTATTACTTGGACCGCCGGGAGCGGGCAAGGGAACTCAGGCAGTAAAATTATCTGAAAAGCTTGGTATTCCCACAATATCAACAGGCGAAATCATTAGAAATGCTATAAAAAATGAAACACCTGTTGGTAAGATTGCAAAAGATACAATCGAACGTGGTGAACTTGTTTCGGATGAATTGGTGCTTGAAATCGTAAAAGACAGATTAAAAGATGACGATTGCAAGGACGGATATATTTTAGACGGATTTCCCAGGACACTTGCTCAGGCAGAGATGATGCAGAGTGTAGAAAATAATATTGGCGTAGATTTTGTGATAAACATTGATGTTTCAGATGATGAAATAGTGAGTCGTCTTTCCGGCAGAAGGGTTTGCCCCTCCTGCGGGAAAACGTACCACGTAGTAAGCCTTCCGTCGTCTTGCGGCGACAAATGTGAGGCTTGCGGAGAAAAGCTGATTGTCAGAAAAGATGATAGCCCCGAGGTTATCTTAAATCGTCTTAAGGTTTATCATGAACTCACCGCGCCACTCACTCGATTCTATGACGAACAAAAAATATTATATACTGTAAAAGGTGCCGAAAGCTTAGATGCTGTTACGGCACAGGTTATGGATATCGTCGGCAGACAGAGGCGTTAAAATTATGATAAAAATCAAGTCCCACAGCGAAATAGAAAATATGAAGGCAGCAGGCACAATTGTTGCCGAAACCTTCGAGCTTTTAAAGGAGGCTGTTAAGCCGGGTGTTACAACGCTTGAGCTTGACGAAATAGCTGCAAAGTTCATTAAAAAGAGCGGTGCGGTTGCTTCTTTTAAAAACTACAACGGATACCCAAAAAGCATTTGTACCTCTGTTAATTCACAGGTGGTGCATGGTATTCCAAATCGCAACACGGTCTTAAAAGCAGGAGATATTATAAGCATTGACATCGGAGCGTGCTATAAAGGTTATCATGGCGATAGTGCCAAAACCTTTGGAGTAGGAAAAATTTCCGATGAAGCTCAAAGGCTTATTGATGTAACACGTCAGAGCTTTTATGAAGGCATAAAGGCGGCGGGTTCAGGAAACAGAGTTGGTGATATTTCGGCAAGCGTGCAGCGCTATGCTGAAGAAAACGGATATTCTGTTGTCCGTGCTTTGGTAGGACACGGTGTAGGAAGCGAGCTTCACGAATCTCCTGAGGTTCCAAATTTTGGAACGGCAGGCAGAGGAGTAAGATTGGTTTCCGGAATGACGATTGCGGTTGAGCCTATGATTAATCAGGGTTCATACCATGTGAACACACTTTCTGACGGATGGACAGTGGTAACAGCAGACGGAAAGCTATCTGCGCATTACGAACATTCGATTTTAATATCGGATAACGGATGTGAATTGCTCACCGTTTGCCGGTAAATTGTATGAGGTGATGATATTTTGAATATAAATCCCGCAGACATTGTTTATTCTAAGGCAGGCAGAGATAAGGGTAAACCTTTTGTGGTAATTTCTTTGGAAAGCGAGCTGTTTGCTTTAATTGCAGACGGGGATATGCGAAAAATCACTAAACCAAAGAGAAAAAAAATAAAACATCTTAAATTGACCGGAAAAAGTGCTGATTTTGTAGCTGAAAAGCTGAAAAAC
Organism: Clostridia bacterium; assembly: GCA_017935435.1. Classification (GTDB taxonomy): domain Bacteria; phylum Bacillota; class Clostridia; order UBA1381; family UBA9506; genus RGIG9126. The sequence continues at coordinate 42,299 of JAGBHP010000006.1, forward strand.
GGTACAGAGGTTACCAATAAAGAACTAAAGAAGGCAATAGCCGAATTTATTAACGGTACGATGGCTTAATAAGGAGGAATTGTTATGGCAAAAGAAGGAGTTTTGGAGCTTGAAGGTAAAATCATCGAGGCTCTGCCGAATGCGATGTTTCAGGTGGAACTTGAGAACGGACATCGGATTTTAGCCCACATCTCAGGTAAGCTGAGAATGAATTTTATCAGGATTTTACCCGGTGATAAGGTAACGGTTGAGCTTTCACCGTATGACCTTACAAAGGGCAGAATAACCTGGAGAGCGAAATAATTATTAAAAATATTTAATGATAAAGTAGTGCCGCAAAGGAGGTATTCCATTATGAAGGTTAGACCGTCGGTTAAACCAATATGTGAAAAATGCAAAATTATAAAGCGTAAGGGTAAGGTAATGGTTATATGTCAGAACCCTAAGCACAAGCAGAAACAGGGCTGATTATCCCATTTTGCTTTTAAAACCGCGAGGCGGCTGCACAGATTTTTCTGTGACTTACGGTTTTTGCAAATATATTTTATTAAATTAAGTAATTAGCGTAAAACAGTAGGAGGTGCAAAAGTAAATGGCCAGAATTTCAGGCGTTGACTTACCGCGTGAAAAAAGAGTTGAGATCGGACTTACTTATATTTTCGGTATCGGTCTTCCCAGCTCAAAGGAAATTTTAGAAAAAACGGGAATTAATCCTGACACCAGAGTTAAAGATCTGACTGAGGATGAAATTTCTAAGCTCAGAGAGGTAATAGATAGAGATTACACAGTAGAAGGTGACTTAAGACGTGATGTTGCTTTAAACATTAAGCGTTTGATGGAAATCGGCTGCTACCGTGGAATCAGACACAGAAAAGGTCTCCCCGTAAGAGGACAGAGAACTAAAACAAATGCCAGAACCAGAAAAGGTCCGGCAAGAACCATTGCTAATAAGAAGAAGTAAGTAGTGAAAGGAGGACTCATAAATGGCAAAAGTAGCTAGAAGAAGCACTCGTAAGAAAGTTAAGAAAAATATTGAGCGCGGTGCGGTTCATATTCGTTCTAGTTTCAACAACACTATCATAACCATAACAGATACAGAAGGTAATGCCATTAGCTGGGCAAGTGCCGGTGGCTTAGGCTTCCGCGGTTCCAGAAAGAGCACACCTTTTGCTGCACAGATGGCAGCAGAAACTGCTGCAAAAGCAGCTCAGGAGCATGGTTTAAAGTCTGTTGAAGTTTACGTAAAAGGACCGGGCGCAGGTCGTGAGGCTGCAATCAGAGCTCTTCAGGCAGTTGGCCTTGAAGTTAGCATGATTAAGGATGTTACTCCTATCCCTCACAACGGATGCCGTCCGCCTAAGAGAAGAAGAGTTTGATTTAAAATTTTTGAAGTGAGGAGGATAAACAAATGGCAAGAAATATGCAGCCTATATTAAAAAGATGCAGAACTTTAGGTATTTCGCCTTCTGTTATGGGTATTGATAAAAGCTCAAACAGAAACCCAAAGCCGAATAAGAGAAAGCAAAGCGAATATGGTCGCCAGCTTACTGAAAAGCAGAAGGTTAAATTTATATACGGAATGCTCGAAAAACAGTTTGCAAGATATTATGAAATGGCTACAAAGATGCCCGGTATTACCGGTGAAAATCTTCTCCAGATTTTGGAGTCAAGACTTGACAATGTAGTTTTCAGATTAGGTCTTGCTAACACAAGAAGAGAGTCCAGACAGTTCGTAAATCATGGACACGTTCTTGTAAACGGAAAGAGAGTTGACATCCCTTCATACCGTGTAAAGGTTGGCGATGTTATCACTATTAAGGAGAAATTGCTTTCAACTGACAGAATGAAGGAAGTTATCGAAGCTAATTCTTCAAGAGCAGTTCCGAAGTGGCTCGATATGGACAAAAATACTGCTACCGGTAAAGTTATTGCTATGGCAGAAAGAGAAGACATTGATTTCGAGGTTGAAGAACATCTTATCGTCGAGTTGTATTCGAGATAATAGGCTTTTGGATTTACTCGAGATTACCCTCGATAAAATTTATGCGATATCCGCATAAAACACTAAATTACTAACAGAGGGAGGGTTAAACGATGTTAGAAATTGAAAAACCAAGCGTTGAGTGCGTTGAAACAAATGAAGACGGAACTTATGGAAAATTTGTGGCTGAACCTTTAGAAAGAGGATATGGTACGACTTTGGGTAATTCTCTTCGTCGTATGCTTTTATCATCACTTCCGGGTGCTGCTGCTACATCCGTTAAAATTGACGGTGTACTTCATGAGTTCTCAACTATCCCCGGTGTTAAAGAGGATGTTACGGAGATTATCTTAAACATCAAGCAGTTAGCTGTTAAGCTTCACTGCGACACACCTAAGGTTATATATGTTGAAGCAAATGAAGAAGGTGAGCTTAAAGCAGGTGATTTTAAGCTGGATTCAGATATCGAAATCTTTAATCCTGAGCTTCATATCGCAACACTTTCAAAAGGCGCTCGTCTTTATATGGAAATTACATTTTCCAAGGGCAGAGGTTATGTATCTGCTGAAAAGAACAAACAACTTAATCAAAATATTATCGGCGTAATTCCTGTGGATTCTATCTACACTCCGGTACAGAAGGTTAATTATAATGTTTTAAATACCCGTGTTGGTCAGATTACCGATTATGACAAGCTTTCTTTGGAAGTTTGGACTGACGGTTCAATCCGTGCTGATGAAGCGGTAAGCTTAGCAGCTAAAATCATAAACGAGCATTTAATGCAGTTTATTGACCTTTCGGAAGAAGCTAAGAACACAGAAATTATGGTAGAAAAAGAAGAAGGCAAGAAAGAAAAAGTTCTGGAAATGACAATTGAAGAGCTTGACCTTTCGGTGCGTTCTTACAACTGCTTGAAGCGTGCAGGTATTAACACTGTTGAAGACCTTACCAATAGAACGGAAGAAGATATGGTTAAGGTTAGAAACTTAGGACGTAAGTCTTTAGAAGAAGTTATCGGCAAGCTTCATGCTTTGGGTCAGTCCTTTTCAAGAAGAGAGGACTAATTAGATTATAAAAGAGGAGGTAGCAAGATGCCCGGAACAAGAAAATTGGGTCGTCCAACCGATCAGAGAAATGCTATGCTCAGAAATATGACGACTTCGCTTTTGGAGCATGGAAGAATTGAAACAACTCTTACACGTGCTAAAGAGCTCAGATGTATGGCAGAAAAAATGATTACCCTCGGCAAAGAAAACACGCTGCATTCCAGAAGGCAAGCCCTTTCTTACATCATGAGAAAGGATGTTGTATATAAATTGTTTGAGGAGATTGCTCCTAAATATGCGGAGCGCAAGGGCGGTTATACAAGAATACTTAAAACCGGCCCAAGACGTGGTGACGCGTCCCCCATGGCGATTATTGAATTAGTTTAATTCTAAATTCAATAGTATTTAAGGGAAATAAAGCCTGTCTGTGTTGGGTCATTCAGCGCAGACAGGATTTTTTTCTTGTAAAGGCTGAGATAAATGTATCTTTATATATAAGAAAGCAAAAGAACTTTTTGTTTCCTTATATATAAAGCTACCTAAAAAAGTTTGGAGGAAAAATAATGAATAACAACATAAGAAATATCGCAATAATCGCTCACGTTGACCATGGTAAAACAACATTGGTTGATGGTTTGCTTAAAAACAGCGGAATATTTCGTGATAATGAGCAGGTAGAAGACAGAGTAATGGACTCAAACGACTTAGAGCGTGAAAGAGGAATTACAATCCTTTCAAAAAATACTTCTGTTATATATAATGATATAAAAATAAATATTGTGGATACCCCCGGACACGCAGACTTCGGTGGCGAGGTTGAACGTGTGCTTGGTATGGTTGAGGGCGTGCTCCTTGTGGTTGATGCCTTTGAAGGTGCTATGCCGCAGACAAGATTTGTTTTAAAGAAAGCTTTAGAGCTGAATTTAAAGCCGATTGTTGTAATTAATAAGATTGACCGCCCGCAAGCAAGACCTGAGGCGGTAATTGATGAGGTTTTAGACCTCTTTATTGAGCTTGGTGCAAGTGATGAACAGGCTGATTTTACTGTTGTTTATGCATCAGCAAAGCAAGGAATTTGTGGATTAGAGCGTGATAATTTAGCTGATAGCTTTGAGCCGCTTTTTGAAACTATTATTAAGGAAGTTCCGGCTCCAAAAGGAGAAAAAGACGAGCCGCTTCAGATGCTTATTTCAAATATTGACTACGATGAATATATCGGAAGAATTGCAGTAGGCAAAATTGCGCGTGGCGAGGTAAATTATAACCAAAATGCCGTAATTTGCAGAAAAGACGGCAAAAACGATAACGTAAAAATAGGCAGAGTTTATACCTTTGAGGGATTAAAGCGTACAGAAACAATGGAGGCATACGCTGGAGATATTGTGTGCATCGCAGGTCTTGGTGATATTAATATCGGCGAAACAATATGCGCAAGTGACTGCATCGACCCGCTTCCTGTTATCGAGGTTGATGAGCCTACTATTTCTATGAATTTTATTGTAAATAACAGCCCATTTGCAGGTAAAGAGGGTCAGTTTGTAACAAGTAGACACCTTCGTGACCGCCTTTTCCGTGAGCTTGAAACTAATGTAAGCTTAAAGGTTGAGGAAACAGACAGTGCTGATGCATTTAAGGTTTCCGGCAGAGGAGAGCTTCATTTATCAATCCTAATCGAAACAATGCGCCGTCAGGGCTATGAATTTCAGGTGTCACGCCCTCAGGTTATCTTAAAACACAAAGACGGCATGGTTTTAGAGCCTGTTGAAAATCTCGTTATTGACGTTCCCGATGAATTTTCAGGTGCAGTTATCGAAAAACTCGGTCAGAGAAAGGCTGAAATGACAAATATGCAGCCTGGAGAAGACGGATATATGCGTCTTGAGTTTAAAATTCCTTCTCGTGGTCTTATAGGATACCGTAGTGAGTTTTTAACGGACACCAAGGGTAATGGTATTATGAACTCAATACTCGCCGGCTTTGAAGAATTTAAGGGCGAGATTGCTGAGCGCAGCCACGGCTCTATGATTGCCTGGGAAACAGGCGAAACCGTAACTTATGGACTTTTTAACGCTCAGGGAAGAGGCAGACTCTTTGTTGATGCAGGCGTAAAGGTTTATGAGGGTATGATTGTTGGTGAAAATGCTAAAGCTGAGGATATAACAGTTAATGTTTGTAAGAAAAAGCACGTAACTAATATGCGTGCCGCAGGCAGCGATGATACAATTAAGCTTACACCGCCGCTTGTTATGAGCTTAGAGCAGTGCCTTGAGTTTATTGCAGACGACGAATATGTTGAGGTAACTCCCGAAAGCATAAGACTCAGAAAGAAGCTTCTTTCAAAGCAGGATAGAGATAAGCTTGCAGGAAGAAATAAGAACGCTGCTAAATAATGGTTGATTTTAAAGAAAATCTTCCTATTGAAAAACTTTAAAAAATATAGTAAGATGTAATATATACCGATAACAGTTCAGGGGTGAAAATTATGTATAAAATTGTAAAAAAACGTGTACTAAACGAGCAGGTAAAGCTTATGGAGATTGAAGCTCCGTTAATTGCCAAAAAAGCTCAGCCGGGTCAGTTTATAATTTTTAGAATAAATGAAACAGGGGAGAGAATCCCTCTTACCATTGCAGGATACGACCGAACTCGTGGAACTGTTACCATAATTTTTCAGGAAGTTGGAGCAACAACAAAGCAGCTTGGACAAATGAATGAAGGGGATGCGCTTTTAGATTTTGTTGGACCTTTGGGTTTAGCTACTCATTTAGACGGCTATAAAAAGGTCGCAGTAATTGGCGGAGGCCTGGGAACCGCGATTGCATATCCGCAAGCAAAAGCTCTTTTTGAAAAGGGTGCGTGCGTTCATTCGATTGTCGGCTTTAGAAATAAAGATTTAGTGATTTTAGAAGATGAAATGAAAGCCGTTTCAAACGAGCTTTTTGTTATGACAGATGACGGCTCTAATGGTAATCAGGGCTTTGTAACAACGGCTTTGGAAAAACAGATTGAAAAAGGCGAAAATTACGACTTAGTTATTGCAATCGGTCCGCTTGTTATGATGAAGGCGGTATCCGAGCTTACAAAAAAATACGGCATTAAAACGATTGTAAGTATGAATCCTGTTATGATTGACGGAACAGGTATGTGCGGCGGTTGCCGTGTGACAGTGGGCGGAGAAACAAAGTTTGCCTGCGTTGACGGACCTGATTTTGACGGTCATTTGGTTGATTTTGATGCGGCAATTCGCAGACAGGGTATGTATAAAAAGCAAGAAAGAGAGTCGGCAGAGCATAAGTGCAGAATGTTGGGAGGGATACAAAATGCCTAATATGTCACTTAAAAAAGTAGCAATTCCCGAACAGGAGCCAAATATCCGAAACAAAAATTTTAAAGAAGTAAGCCTTGGATATACCGAGGAAATGGCGATAGAAGAGGCTAACAGATGCCTTAGATGTAAGCATAAGCCTTGTATGGGCGGTTGCCCTGTTAACGTAAAGATTCCGGATTTTATCGCTTTGGTTGCTGAGGGAAAATTTTTGGATGCTTACAGAAAAATAAAGGAAACAAGCGCACTTCCTGCAGTATGCGGAAGGGTTTGTCCTCAGGAAAGTCAGTGCGAAAAACAATGCGTTAGAGGCGTTAAGGGCGAAAGCGTTGCAATTGGACGCCTGGAGCGTTTTTGTGCTGATTGGTATATGAAAAATGTTGAAGAAAAAATAGAAGTGCCGATGTCAAACGGTCATAAGGTTGCAGTTGTCGGCGGAGGCCCTGCAGGTCTTACGTGCGCAGGGGATTTGGCTAAAATGGGATATAAGGTTACCATTTTTGAAGCGTTTCATACTGCAGGCGGCGTTTTGATGTACGGAATTCCCGAATTTCGTCTGCCGAAGGATATCGTAAGAAAAGAAATTGACAATTTAAAAGCACTTGGTGTTGAAATTGAAACGAATATGGTTATCGGCAAGATTTTTTCAGTTGACGAGCTATTAGATAACGGCTTCGATGCAGTATTTATCGGCTCGGGCGCAGGTCTTCCAAGCTTTATGAAGATAGAGGGCGAAAATTTAAACGGCGTATACAGCGCAAATGAATTTTTAACCAGAATTAACCTTATGAAAGCATACGATTTCCCGAATAACGATACACCTATTTTTGTAGGCAAAAATGTTGCAGTTGTCGGCGGAGGAAATGTTGCTATGGATGCGGCAAGATGTGCAAAACGCTTAGGTGCTGAAAATGTGTACATAGTTTACCGCCGCTCAGAAGAAGAAATGCCTGCGCGCTTAGAGGAAGTGCATCACGCAAAGGAAGAGGGCATAATATTTAAAATGCTCACAAACCCAAACAAAATTTTAGGCACAGATGACGGTTGGGTGAGTGGTATGGAATGTATAAAAATGGAGCTTGGCGGTGCTGACGAAACCGGCAGACGCAGACCGGTTAGAATAAAGGGCTCTGAGTTCATTTTAGATGTCGAAACAGTTATCATTGCAATTGGTCAGTCGCCGAATCCTTTAATCAAGAACACCACAGAGGGTCTTAAAACTGAGCCTTGGGGCGGAATTGTTGCAGGAGCAAGCGGCGTTACCTCAAAACAGGGCGTTTTCGCAGGCGGCGATGCCGTAACGGGCGCTGCAACCGTAATACTTGCTATGGGCGCAGGTAAAAAAGCAGCAGAAGCAATTGATAAATATATAAAAGAGAATAAAATATAAAATGATTAAAGAAATCAATTTAAAAGAAAAAACTATTAAATATGATTTTCAGCAAAAAAACGTTAAAAATATCAATCTTCGTATAAAATACGACGGCACGATTTGTGTTTCGGCAAACAGAAGAGTCACGCAAAGAGATATTGACGTTTTTTTGCGTTCTAAAGAGGATTTTATTTTAAAAGCTCTCAAAAAGTGTGCCGAAAAAAACAACGAGCCTTGTTGTGAGTATTTTAGACAGGATGAAATCAGGGATGTTATTTTAAAACTTTGCGAAAAGGTATATCCGTACTTTAAAGAGCGAAGCGTAAAATTTCCAATGATTAAATTCAGAAGAATGGTTTCGCAATGGGGCAACTGTCATTACCAAAAAGGCGTTCTAACCTTTAATTTAAACCTTATGTATGCGCCGAAAGAGTGCGTTGAATACGTTGTTGTGCATGAATTTACGCATTTTTTGCATCCCAACCATTCAAAAAGGTTTTACGATGAAATGGCGAAAATATTGCCTGATTGGAAATGCCGCAGACAAAAACTAAAGGAAATATCTTTAAGAGGTTTAGCTGATTGAAAAGATGTTAATATAAAATATTAGCGGGGTGTCGATAAATGCGACACCCCGTTTTTAGCTATACATTACTTTATTTCGTGCCCCCCGTCAGCAATTTTTGACACATAAAAGGAGGCTTTATAACCAATTTTTTCTTCGTATTTTTCGCCTACGGTTTTAATAAATTCATCTACATTCTCATTTTTTACAAGCGAAACAGTACATCCGCCAAAGCCTGCGCCCGTCATACGTGAGCCGAGCACGCCGTCAATTTTTCTTGCCTCAAAAACTAAGGTATCAAGCTCAATCCCTGTTACTTCATAATCCTCTTTTAAGGAATCGTGCGAGGCGTTCATTAGCTCGCCGAACTTTTTCATGTTGCTATTCTTTAGCGCATCCATAGAAGCTAAAACTCTGTCAATTTCAGTGATAACGTGCTTTGCACGGCGGTATACAACATCATTTTCAATTGTTTTCCCGTATTTTTCAAAATCGATTAGAGAAACATCTGCAAGGCAGGTGATTTCAGGAAGTGATTTTTTCAAAATAGAAACCGCCTCTTCGCACTCGCTTCTTCTTTCGTTATATTTAGAGGTAGCTAAGCTTCTTTTTTTGTTTGTGTTTGCAATGATAAGCGAAAAGCCGTCCATCGCAAGACGAGAGTAGTCATATTTAAGCGTATCACATTTTAGAAGTATAGCGCAGTCACGCTTGCCCATAGCAGAGGCAAACTGGTCCATAATACCGCAGTTTAAGCCGATATAATTATTTTCTGCACGTTGACCGATAAGCGCCATTTTGACCATATCAACGGGAGCAGAAATACCATTTTTTTCATTACTTAATGTCGCAAAAGCAAGGGCTGTTGCAACCTCGATTGCAGCAGAGGATGAAAGACCGCCGCCGTGAGGAAGAGTGTCATCATAGAGCATATCGCAGGCGCAAATACTAAACCCATCTTTTTTTAGCTCGCTCATTACACCTGCCTGATAATTTCCCCAACTTAAATCCTTGTAACTTTCAAGCTTTTCAAGGTCAATTGTAACAAAATCGTCAAGGTCGGTTGCTTTCATATGAACGAGGTTATCATCTCGCAATCGCAGCGCAATTGTTGTGCCCATAGAAAGTGCCGCAGGGAACACGAAACCTCCGTTATAGTCGGTATGTTCGCCGATTAAGTTAACACGGCCGGGGGCGTGGAAAAATCTTATTTCGCCGCCGTCGCCGTAAAGCTTTATAAATTCATTTTTAAGTTTATCTAAAGTCATGTTTATTTCCTTTCGGGTTTACTTTTGGTTCAGGAATTTTTCGTAAGCTATTCTTAATTCTTCTGCCTTTTCTTCGGGTGCTGTGGGGTTACAATGCGCCCATGCGCCTGTTTCGGAGGAAGCATTAAATTTTTGCTTGTCTGCGGCTCTCATTGGTGGGAAAAATTCGATGTGGAAATGATAGTACTCGCTTGCGTCCTCGGAATTTACAGGGCTTTGATGCATACACATCATATAAGGGAAGGTGTAGCCGAAAAGATTGTCAAGCGCACCTACTGTTTTCTTTAAAATATCAGCTAAGCTGTCCTTTTCTTTATCTGTCATTTCCTCTAAATTGCCAAAATGTCTTTTTGACATAATGTAAACGCCGTAAGGGTATTCCGAAAAGAATGGAAGAAACGTTACAAAATTGTCATTTTCAATAACTATGCGCTTTTTAAAAGCAATTTCGTTTTCAAGCATATCACAAAACAGACATTTACCTGTTTTTTCTAAATGCTCCTTAGAAGACGAAAGCTCAAGCTCAAGCTTTTTCGGGATAAAAGAATATCCGTAAATCTGACCGTGCGGATGTGGCATAGTAACACCGACAACTTCACCACGGTTTTCAAAAATGAATACATATTTAATATTTTCGTCTTTTTTAATCTCGCAAAAACGCTCGCTCCATAAATCCACGATTTTTCTGATATGAGGTGTATCAAGCTCTGACATCGTTGTTGTGTGGTCAGGAGAGTAGAGAATTACCTCGCACTTGCCGTATGCCGGCTTAACTTTAAAGAAATCATTTTGAACATCGTCAGGCTCGGGCGGATTTTTAGAGAGTGCAGGAAAATCATTATCATATTTTAAAACAGTATATCCCTCATCGGGAACTTTGCCTGAACCAGGACAGAAAGGACACCAGTCCTTAGGCATCTGTGGTCTGTTCTGTCTGTGAGATGCAATCATTACCCAGTCTTTTGTAAGAGGGTTATAACGTAATTCAGCCATTTTGTTTTTCTCCTTTAGGTTTTATTCACATTCCGAGGTAAAAAATCCTTCCAAATCGAGTGCAAGCTCTTCGCCTGATTCTTTAAATTTTAAAAGCTTACACACGTGGAATATATCTTTATTTCGCACATAAATTGTTTTTATGCCCTTTAAGTCTGCGTGAAATAAAAGAGAGCGTGCAAGAGATAAAAGCATCGTGATATTATCGTTTTCAGAATCCATTTTAAGGTCTGATAAGTATACCTTAGTGCCCCACAGGCTAAGTGCGCCTGCACCGACAATATCTACGCCCTGAAAAACGCCCATAACAATATCTTCAGAGTGTGCAATTAAATTAAATTTTGCAATAACGGCAGTTGCCGCACTTTTATTATCTATCTTTTTTATCTCAATCATACATTCACCTACTTTTTATTGTATCCTAAAAGAGTCAATTCGCTATCTGTTAAGTGCCTCCATTTACCACGCGGCAAATGTCCAAGCTTTACGCCGCCTATTGACGTTCTTGTAAGCTTTAGTACCTCGTGCCCAATCTCTTCGCACATACGTCTTACCTGTCTGTTTCTGCCCTCAGAAATTGTTATGGTAAGTTCGGAGGTATTTTCTAAGGTTTTAGTAATCTGAACAAGAGCAGGGGAGGTTTTTTTGCCGTCTAAGAGAATACCCTGCCTGAGTTTTGCAATTTCGAGCGGGTCGGGATGCCCCATAACCACCGCTTTATAGGTTTTGTTAATCTGCTTTGATGGGTGAGTTACCTGTTGCATAAAATCGCCGTCGTTAGTTAAAAACAAAAGACCTTCACTGTCATAGTCAAGTCTTCCAACAGGGTAAAGCCGTTCGTTTAAGTCGCCAACGAGCTCTATAACCGTTCTTCTGTCAAATTGGTCGGAAACAGTTGTAACATAGCCTGACGGTTTATTCAGCGCAATATAGTATTTTTTATTTACAATTGAAATGGGCTTGCCGTCAACGAAAACTTTTGCGTTGTCGGGGTCAACCTTTGTGCCAAGCTCGGTGACAACAGTTTTGCCGACCTTAACCTTGCCCTCTAAGATTAGCGCTTCTGCTGCACGTCTTGATGCTACTCCGCACATTGAAATGTATTTTTGCAGTCTTATTTTTTCTGCCATAATTTATCCTCCAAAGGGTGTAATTAACTTGTATAAAATCTCCCAGAAGCTTGGTTTTGGGGGATTTATATACAAAATGTCATCTTGTGATGTAAGTTCAATTTGCTTTAAAACTTCGCCACTATAACTTATTGTAAGCGAGCCTAAACAATCTTCTTTCGCTATGGGCGCACGAAGATTTTCGGGAATATTTATCTCTATTTTATAATCCGATAAATTTTCATTTTTTCCCGATAAAACATAATAATTTTCTTTAGGAACTATCTCCGCCTGCTCTTTATCGCCGAAAGACACGGGAACAGTTTTTATAGGCACGTCTTTTTTAATTAAAGGTACGGCAGAATAATTTGAAAAAGCGTAGTCGAGCATATTTTTGTGGTCATTCCAGTCATCAGGCGCTGAAAGCGTCACACAGATTACTCGCATATTGTCTTTTTCTGCCGCAGAAACCAGACATCTTCCTGTTTTTTTAGTGTATCCTGTTTTAACACCGATACAACCCGGGTACATTCTTAAAAGCTTGTTGTGATTTGTAAGATACCGCTCGGGAACAGTATTGCTTCCCGTGAGCTTACAGCTTTTTGTCTGTACAATTTTTGAAAAGTCGGGATTTTTAAGTGCAGCTCGTGTGATTTTTGCTAAATCGTAGGCGGTAGTATAATGCCCCTCGGCATCTAAACCGTTAGGATTTTTAAAGCTGGTATTATTTGCACCGATTTTTTTTGCGGCATCGTTCATAAGCTTACAAAAACCATCAACGCTTTTTGCCGTATGTTCTGCAATCGCCACGGCGGCGTCATTTCCCGAAGAAAGCATAAGACCATACAAAAGGTCATGCATCGGAAGCTTTTCACCTGATTTTAAGTACATACTTGAGCCCTCAACACCTGCGCTTTTTTCGCTTACAGTAACAATTTCATCAGGCGAGGTATTTAAAAGAGCAACATAAGCGGTCATAATTTTGGTAGTGCTTGCCATAGAATGTGTTTTGTGGGCATTTTTTTCATATAAAATGCGCCCGCTTCCTGCATCAATTACACAGGCATACGCAGCAGAAACGGATAAAGCGTCAGCCGCAGTTGGTACAAAAACTATAAGGCACAGAATAAAAAGAGAAACAAGACCTTTCAAAAAATCACCGCCAAAAAATATATTTACTGTTATTATATGTTTTTGGCGGCTTTTTTATCATCATAATGATAAAATAAGTCTTTAAACCCTCTTATAATCGTGCATTTTCTGTTAAAAGTATAACATATATTGAAAAAAATGTAAATAAATTTTGTTAATTTAATTAAAAATGTTTAAAACGTAAAAAAGAGGGGTAAATATTAAACATAAAGTTTTTATAAAGCTTTAATTTACATATATCAAGGAGTGGTTTGTATGAAAATAACAATCTCAGGAAAGCAAATTGAATTAACGGAGGGTTTAAAAAAGAGGATAGAAGACAGATTTGCAAAGCTTGATAGATATTTCCATAAGGACACAGAGGCATTTGTTACACTGAGTGTTCAGCGTGAACTCCAGAAGGTTGAGGCAAGCATAGTTTCCGCAAACCTTACAATGAGAGTTGAAGAAGCAACGGACGATATGTACGTTTCAATAGATAATTCAGTTGATATTTTAGAGCGTCAGCTCAGAAAACATAAAACGAAGATTGAAAAGAAGCTTAAAAAGGATGTTTTTGAAGCTGAAGCACTCGCAAATGCTAAGTTCGACGATGATGTTGAAGAGGAGAAGGAATTTAAAATCGTTCGTACCAAAAAATTCTCCTTTAAGCCTATGAGCCCCGAAGAAGCAATTCTTCAGATGAATCTTTTAGGTCATCAGTTCTTTATATTTAATAATGATAAAACTGAGGCTCCGAACGTTGTATATATTCGTAAAAACGGCGACTACGGCTTAATCGAACTCGAAAAATAAAACTAAAATAAAATCCAAAGGGCGCAGGAATTACCTGCGCTTCTTTTTTCTCTGCTTTTTTATTTAAAAATTAGCAAAAAAAGTATTGACATAGCAAAATTAATGTGTTAAAATCAAATAGTATGTTTGATAGTATGAGTAATTATGGGTAATTACGACAAATTACATCAAACAGAGGAAAGGTACAGGAAAATGCTTGAGGAATTAAAGGGTAAAAAAGTCTTGGTTGGTCTTAAACAATCGACTGAGGCGATACTTTCAAAAAAGGCAGAAAAAGCATATCTTGCAAGCGATACAGATAGCTTTATAAAAGATTCTTTTTTAGAGCTTTGCGCTGAAAACGATGTTGAGGTTATTTTTGCCGAAAGTAAAAAAATGCTTGGAAAAGCGTGCTCTATAAATGTTCCGGCTGCCTGTGCGGTCTTGCTTAAATAAGCTTATTATAATTTATTTATAATATAGAAGAATTTAAGAGAGGAGGAAATCATTAAATGCCTACATTTAACCAGTTGGTAAGAAAAGGTAGAGAAGTTTCTGTTAAAAAGTCAACAGCTCCTGCACCTTTAAAGGGTCTTAACACTTTACAGAAGAAAACTACCGACACAAAGTCACCTCAGAAAAGAGGAGTTTGCACCACAGTTAAAACAATGACACCTAAAAAGCCTAACTCAGCTCTTCGTAAAGTTGCCAGAGTAAGACTTACAAACGGTATCGAAGTAACAGCTTACATCCCCGGTATTGGTCACAATCTCCAGGAGCATAGCGTGGTACTCATCCGTGGCGGAAGAATAAAAGACCTTCCTGGTGTTAGATATCACATTATCCGTGGTTCACTTGATACATCAGGTGTTGCAAACAGAAATCAGTCCAGAAGCAAATACGGTGCTAAGAGAGCTAAAAAGAAATAATTAAGCTCTAAAATCACAAATTGTGCTGTACTTTTAAACGAAAAACAGATTTTTATCTTTATATATATTATTTTTTGTTAGTACGGCGCGGCGATTTTTTTAAAATCGAGTACCTGTGATTTCATTTTCAAAATTAATGAAGGAGGGAAGCAAAGTGCCAAGAAGAGGTTTTATTGCTAAAAGAGAAGTTTTAGCAGATCCTATGTATAACAGCACTGTTGTAACAAGACTTATCAACAACATCATGCTCGACGGCAAAAAGGGTGTTGCTCAGAAGATTGTTTACGGTGCATTTGAAATTGTTCAGGAAAAGACCGGCAAAGAGCCGCTTGATGCTTTTAACGAAGCTATGAACAATATCATGCCTGTTTTAGAGGTTAAGGCAAGACGTGTAGGTGGTGCAACATACCAGGTTCCTATGGAGGTTCGCCCCGAAAGACGTCAAACACTCGGTCTTAGATGGCTCACACTTTACAGCCGTCAGAGAAACGAAAAGACAATGAAAGAGCGTTTAGCTGCTGAAATCATTGATGCTATTAACAACACAGGCTCTTCTGTAAAGAAGAAAGAAGATACTCATAAAATGGCTGAAGCTAACAGAGCTTTCGCACATTACAGATGGTAAAATCAGAGTTTTATGCAATTTCTGCATAGAATATAAAAGAAGGAGGAAAACCAGGTGGCTAGAGAGTTTTCTCTGCAGAAAACCAGAAACATCGGTATCATGGCGCACATCGACGCTGGTAAAACCACTACAACAGAGCGTATTCTGTTCTATACAGGTATTAACCACAAAATGGGTGAAACTCATGACGGCGGCGCTACGATGGACTGGATGGAACAAGAGCAGGAAAGAGGTATCACAATTACTTCTGCTGCTACTACTGCACACTGGAAAAACCACAGAATTAACATTATCGACACACCCGGACACGTTGACTTTACTGTTGAGGTTGAGCGTTCACTTCGTGTACTCGACGGTAGCGTAACCGTTCTTTGTGCTAAAGGCGGCGTTGAGCCTCAGTCTGAAACTGTTTGGAGACAGGCTGATAACTATCGTGTACCCCGTATGGCTTATGTTAATAAGATGGATATTATGGGTGCAGACTTTTATAACGTTGTACAGATGATGAAGGACAGACTTCATTGTAATGCTGTACCGATTCAGCTTCCTATCGGTAAGGAAGAAACCTTTAAGGGTTTAGTTGACCTTGTTTTAAATAAGGCATTCGTATATTATGATGATTTAGGAAAAGACATCCGTGAGGAAGAAGTTCCTGAAGATATGGCTGACTTAGTTGAAGAATACAGAACCGCTCTTTTAGAGTCTGTTGCTGAAACAGATGAAGCTTTAATGGAGAAGTATTTTGAAACTGGCGAGCTTTCAGAGCAGGAAATTAAGACTGCTATCAGAAAGGCTACTATCAACAATGATATGGTACCTGTACTTTGCGGTACTTCATATAAGAACAAGGGCGTTCAGAAGCTCTTAGACGCTGTTGTTGACTATATGCCTTCTCCTGTTGACGTTCCTGCTATCCGTGGTGTTGTACCGGGCACAGAAGAAGAGATCGAAAGTCCTTCATCTGATGATGCTCCGTTTGCAGCTCTTGCATTTAAGATTATGACAGACCCGTTTGTTGGTAAGCTCTGCTTCTTCAGAGTATACTCGGGTACGCTTAATGCAGGTTCAGCAGTTCTTAACTCTACCAAGGATAACAAAGAGCGTGTAGGTAGAATACTTCAGATGCACTCAAACGAAAGAAAAGATATCGATATGGTATATTCAGGCGATATCGCCGCTGCTGTTGGTCTTAAGAACACAACAACAGGTGATACCCTCTGTACACCGGATCGTCCGATTATCTTAGAGTCAATGGAATTCCCTGAACCTGTTATCAGGGTTGCTATTGAGCCTAAGACAAAAGAAGGACAGGAAAAAATGGGTATCGGTCTTTCAAAGCTTGCTGAAGAAGATCCGACATTTAAGACTTATACAGACGAAGAAACCGGACAGACAATTATCGCTGGTATGGGTGAGCTTCACTTAGAGATTATTGTTGACCGTCTCCTTCGTGAGTTTAAGGTTGAAGCAAACGTTGGTAAGCCTCAGGTTGCTTATAAAGAAACTATCAGAAAGACTGTTGATATTGAACAGAAATATGCAAGACAGTCTGGTGGTAAGGGTCAGTATGGTCATGTTAAGATGACACTTGAGCCATTAGAGCCGGGTGGCGGATACGAATTTGTTAACAAGATTGTCGGCGGTGCTATTCCTAAGGAATATATCCCCGCAGTTGACGCAGGTGTTCAGGGAGCTATGCTTTCTGGTGTACTTGCAGGCTACAATGTTGTTGACGTTCGTGTAACACTCTATGATGGTTCATACCACGAAGTTGACTCATCTGAAATGGCGTTTAAGATTGCAGGTTCTATGGCATTCAAAGATGGTTGCCGTAAAGCAGATTGCGTATTAAAAGAGCCTATCATGCAGGTTGACGTTGTTGTTCCTGAAGAGTACATGGGTGACGTTATGGGCGACCTTAACTCAAGACGTGGACAGATTCAGGGTATGGAAGCTCGTCCCGGTGCGCAGGCTATTCATGCTTTCGTTCCGCTTTCCGAAATGTTCGGTTATGCAACAGAGCTCCGTTCAAGAACACAGGGTCGTGGTCAGTATACCATGCAGCCCAGCCACTATGAAGAAGTTCCGAAGAGCATTCAGGAGAAAATTATTTCTGAAAGAGTTAAAAAGGACTAATTCTGAATATTTTGCCTAAAAATCAGGTAAAACACTTGATTTTTAGGAATAAATGTTATAAAATAATATAAAAATAAAAAACTAATTTACAAAATAAATTTTAGGGAGGAAATGTAAAATGGCAAAAGCTAAATATGAAAGAACCAAACCGCACGTTAACATTGGTACCATTGGTCACGTTGACCACGGTAAAACAACTTTAACTGCTGCTATCACAAAAGTATTAGGTCTTAAAGGACAGGCAGACTTCAAAGCATACGATCAGATCGACGGTGCTCCTGAAGAAAGAGAAAGAGGTATTACAATTTCAACAGCTCACGTTGAGTATGAAACTGACAATCGTCACTACGCTCACGTTGACTGCCCTGGACATGCTGACTATGTTAAGAACATGATCACAGGTGCTGCTCAGATGGACGGCGCTATTCTCGTTGTATCAGCTGCTGACGGCCCGATGCCTCAGACAAGAGAACACATCCTTCTTTCAAGACAGGTTGGCGTTCCTTACATCGTTGTATTCATGAACAAAGCTGACCAGGTTGACGATCCTGAACTCTTAGAGCTCGTTGAAATGGAAATCAGAGAACTCTTAAACGAGTATGAATTCCCGGGAGATGATACTCCTATCGTTTGTGGTTCTGCTTACCAGGCACTTTCTTCAGACGCTACAGATCCGAGCGCTCCTGAATACGCTCCTATCTTAAAGCTCATGGATGAAGTTGACGCTTATATCCCCACACCTGAAAGAAAGACAGACCTTCCTTTCCTTATGCCTGTTGAGGACGTATTCTCAATCACAGGTCGTGGTACTGTTGCAACTGGTAGAGTTGAAAGAGGTACTTTAAATCTTAATGACGAAGTTGAACTCGTTGGTCTTGCTGACGAATCAAGAAAGCTCGTTGTTACAGGTATCGAAATGTTCAGAAAGCTTCTTGACAGCGCTGAAGCTGGTGATAACATCGGTGCGCTCTTAAGAGGTATTCAGAAGAACGAAATCGAAAGAGGACAGGTTTTAGCTAAACCGGGTTCAATCAATCCTCACACAGCTTTCAAAGGACAGGTTTACGTTCTTACTAAAGAAGAAGGTGGACGTCATACACCGTTCTTTAACAATTACAGACCTCAGTTCTATTTCAGAACAACTGACGTTACTGGCGTAGTTAAGCTTCCTGAAGGAACAGAAATGTGCATGCCCGGTGATAACGTTGATATGGAAGTTGAACTTATCACTCCTATCGCTATTGAAGAAGGCTTACGTTTCGCTATCCGTGAAGGCGGAAGAACTGTTGGTTCAGGCGTTGTTACAGCTATCAATAAGTAATTAACGTTTCTATTTTATATAGCAAAAGCCGTTTGTGAGAAATCACAAACGGCTTTTTGCAATAATGTTTGTTTGCGGCTAAATTTTGCAATTTTAAAAGAATGCAAGCTTTAGCACAAAATTTTCATAAAGGAAAGCGCAACAAAACGGAGGAAAACTATGAAAAAGGAATATTTATATGCGGGAACATCCATACTTTTGTGGTCAACAGTAGCTACTACAACAAAGCTTTTGCTTGGTAACCTTAACAACTTGCAGGTTTTGTGGATAAGCGCATTTTTAGCAGGACTATTTTTGCTTATTGTAAATATTTTCAATGGAAAAATCAGAAAACTTAAAAGCTATACGGCAAAAGATTACCTCATTTCTGTACTTGTGGGTATGCCGAGTACGTTCTTTTACTATGTGTTTTACTACGCAGGGGCAGATTTATTGCCTGCATCCCAAGCTTTTATAATAAACTATCTTTGGCCTGTTATGAGCATAGTTTTTGCGTGCGTTATTTTAAAGGAAAAAATTACGCTGAAAAAAGTAATTGCCGTTTTAATTTCATTTTGCGGCGTGGCGATAGTTGTAAGCGGTGACATTATGAATTTTAATACAAATATGCTTTTGGGTGCGATTTTTTGTATGCTTGGCGCAGTTTCTTATGGTATATTTACCGCACTCAGTCAAAAGGTTGATTACGACAAAAGTAACACAAATATGCTCAGCTATTTTGCAAGCTTCATTTTAACAAGTGTAATTAATTTTGTAAACGGAGATTTGTTTTTGCCAGGTGGCTTTGAGCTTTGCGGTTTTATATGGAATGCCGTGTTTACAATGGCAATTGCAAATACTGTGTGGGTTTGCGCTCTGGCTAAAGGAAATACCGCTAAAATATCAAATCTTGCGTACATAACCCCGTTTTTGTCGCTTGTGTGGACAAGCCTTATACTTAAAGAAACACTTGCTCTTTCTTCCGTTGCAGGTCTTGTTGTAATCGTTTTAGGAATTGTTATACAGCTAAAAGATGAAAAAACTAAAGTGTAATTTTAATTAAGCCACCCCCAAAAATTAGAGTAAAATCTAACTTTTGGGGGTGGCTTAATTGATGCTACGTTAATATTAATCTCTGAAATCAAATAAATCTTTTTCTGATATGCTTAGAACATCACATATTTTAAATATTACATCCAGGGAAGCTCCAACATTTCCAAGTTCAATTGCACTCATATGACTTCTGTCAATATCAATAAGTTCGGCTAACTGCATTTGTGTGTACCCTGTGCGTTTTCTGTAAAATGCAATGTTTAATCCTAAGTTTTTGTAATTTCTTACATACTCTTTGTTCACTTTAGTCACCTCTTTATAATTGTACCAACTATCTTGTGAGTATTAAACCTTGTAAAATAAGTTAAATGACTATTGACACAAGTCGTAATATGTGTTACACTATAAGTGAAATAAAAAACAAAGGAGCATGTAAAATGTCAAACAAAATGATTAAATGTAAAAATTGTGGTAATGAAATTAATGTAAAAGCAGCAGTATGTCCTAATTGCGGAGTAGCCAACAAAAAGCCTTTCTATAAAAAAGGCTGGTTTATTGCGGTTGTATGTATTGTTATAATTATAGCGATTACTTCAATGGGTGGAAGTGATGAGAATACGAATACAGTTCAAAATACAATTGACAATTCTGTGTCTAACGAATATACGGATTTTTCAGTTTCTCAGTTGGTTAGTGATTTGGAAAATAACGCTCTAAAGGCTGAAAATACTTATAAGGATAAATATGTTAGATTAACAGGTAAGCTTTCTAACATTGATGCAGGCGGAAAATATATTTCTATTTCTCCAAATGATGGAAGTTTTACTTTATATAATATTCAATGCTACTTGAAAACCGAGGAACATAAAAATACCGTTATGAATATGTCTATTGGAGATACAATAATTGTAAAAGGCAAAATAACAGATATTGGTGAGATTTTTGGCTACCAAATGAACGTTGATAGCTTCGAATAAAATAAAAGTATACATAAAGGCAGCATCACTTTTGTGATGCTGCTCAGACTGTCGAAAAACTCGTTCTACCGCAAGAATCATAATTTATAAGAAGAAAACAAAAAAATTTAACAGAAAAATAGAATGGAGTACTTCTTTTAAAAAGCGCTCCATTGCTTGCTTTTTGCGAACTCAAACTCTACCGTACCCTCGTACGCCGACGAATTTGAGTTCACAAAATATAACTTCGTTTTTCAAAGTCTGCTCAGTTTGATGTTATATCTATGAATAATTATTCATTTTGTAATATATTGTAACATCTTATACTTCATATTTATTTCATGTAGGGCACAGCGTTTACGATGTGCCGAAAACGGTTCGTACCCGATGGGGCAGACCCTCGGAAATCGCCGAACCCTACATCATAAACTTTTAGATGCTACAAGGTAGTAGGGGTCATACGTGTTTGCACCTACGGTTTTAGGTATTTATACATAGTAAATGTTTATTAAGACTCTTCTTTTTTTCTTTCAAAATGTTTAATTTTTTTCTTCGTTATTTTTTAAAGTAGGCTCAATAAATTCCAAAACCTCGCAATTTTCTTTTGAAATTACCATAATTAAGCCGAAATCAGGAGATTTTATATTCCACGCTTTTCCGTTATCGACGCTTGTTACATCAAGGGTTTTAAAATCATATCCCAAGCCTTTTAATATTTCAAAAGCTACATTTTTTGCCGTTTCACTATCGGGAATAATTCCGCTTTCTAAAACAGGGGCAGGGATTAATTCCTCAAATTCAGGATTATCTTCTTTTTTTGCCTCGGTTACGGTAATCAGTCTTTCTTCTGGATTCCAGTTAACGTTAAAGCCAAGATTTTCTGCAATAAATCTGAGAGGCACAAATGTGCGCTCGTCTGAAATCACGGCGGGGGAGTCTAATGCGATTTCTTTGCCGTCTACCATAGCTGTTTTAGAGTCTATGGTAAGCACAATTTCTTTTTCGCCTAAACTTGCTTTAACTTCTCTTGTATCAGCTTTAAAATCAACTGTTGCGCCTAAGTTTTCTAAAAGCGCACGCACAGGAACCTGTGTTCTGTTGTTTGAAATAAAGGGCAAAACGTCAGGCACTACAATTTTGTTCTTTATATTTAACATTATTTCGTTTTTGAATTTGGGAATATCTATCGTTTTACTTTCGTTTACAACAATTTTGCCGTTTGATGTACCGATTGATAAAATATCCTCTTCAAAAGTTAACTTTTCCCACGTAACGCAGTTTTCGGAAAGGTAAAGCTCATTTTTATCGGCATAATAGAAATATTCGCCGATAGTGTCTACATATTTTGGTGCGTTTTTTGCAAAAATTACGGGCGTAAAGCTTTCGCCGTTTTCGGTGATATAAAGGGTCTTATCCTTGTAGGCTACTGCAATATTTTTACTTTCGGCAAAAAGAGGAACACTAAAGCCTGGGAGAAATTCGTTCCAGTTTACGCCGTCTTTGGAGTAAAAATTTCCGTTTTTAGTAGAAACATAGTATTTTCCGAAGGCATAAGAAACGTCTTTTGGGAAAAAGTCAAACTGCTTTTGCGAAATTACATTAAAGTTTTCGTCTAAAATGTAGAGATTGTTGAAATACTTTAAGGTTTCAGCATAAAGCGAGGGCGTATCTAAATATGCCGAGCATCTTGCGGTGTAACCTTTTCCGGCACGTCTTATTTCATAGTCATTCCACTTGTTTTCAAAAAGTGCGGTGGTTTTAACATCAATTTCCTGCTTTGTAAAGGTTTTATTGTCAGGCGAAATGAAAAGCTCGCCGTTTTCCCACTTGTAATATTCGCTTCCTGTAAAATTGGACTTTTTAAGGTATGGCGAGGTTTTTGTTTCTTCAAAAACAATTTCTGTCGGAATATCGGTTACAGAAAAACTGTTTTCCATACCGCCTGCGCAGTTTGTGGGAAGTGTAACCTCTAATATAAATTCCGTTGTTTTGCCGTCGGGAAGCTCAACACAGGCTAAGGTATCTAAAACCTTGGTGTCTGTTTGACCCTTTGTGACGGTGTAAGGAGTCAGATAATTACCGTTAATATCCCTTACATTTATGAGATTGTCGGAGGTTGTTTTTAAATGATAGTTAAAATATCTTGTTTTTCCGCTTGTGTTTTCGATTTTTAAGTGATAATTTGTTTTAACGCCGTAGTTACCTAAATTACAACCAAAGCCTGAGTTTTCACGTGCCGTTGTAAGAGGGTAGTTTGGTATATATTCGCTTTTTTTGTAGCCTGTAAATTCTTCACCGTCCCAGTTTGTTGTATCGCTGTGGAAACAGTCAAAAACCCATACGTCGTCTTTGTCGGGTTCACGCACAAATGCACCGTAATAATCGAGTTTAGAGCTATCTTTATATTTAAACGAAAGCATGTCGGATTCTGCACATAAATCTCTTGACCAGATATCCTCCTGCGGATTAAGATGCGTAAACCATTTGTTTAAGGTGTTGCCGTCAGGCTGGAATTGATTGTAAACCGTCACGGGAAGAAAAGTTCCGCCAACAAAGTATTCGTCGATGGTGTAGCTTAAAACATCGGAGGTGACGGAGGGCAGAGTGTCCGCAATTCCTTTATACTGCCTGTCACGGTAATATTTACCGGGATGTGCGTTTTTTACGTGAGCGCTTCTGTCGCCAAGAGCGGCTTTTGAGCGAAGTGCGGCGATGTTTATATCCATAGTGCCTGAAATAATCTGCACATCTGCTAAAATCTGCACACCTTTAAGCCACGGAACAGAGCGGTAATTTTCTATAAATTCACTCAGCCATACAGTGTCGCCCTTTTTTAACTTTATGCTTTGAGGGGTAAACTTGTGCGGAAAATACTTAACAGAAGAATTTTGTTGATAAATGGGTCTTCCTGTATAATCGCTAACGGCGGTAAGACAAGACCACGGGCGGTCTTTTTTGGTTAAAACACCGTTTTCAAAGTAAATGTCATAGTCGGTGACGCTAAAGCCGATTGCGTTTATTTTAAGCACAGAGCTTTCTTTAGCATAAAACTCTACGTCAAGCTCGATATCAAAACCCTGTTCGTCTATTACGTTGGTGGTTTGAAAACGGGTTTCTGTTCTGTTTATAAAAGAAAGATATAAACTGTAAGCATCGGAAGAAAGTCCTTCGTTTTTCATTATATACTCAGGTGTGGGGTTTGAACTGTCCGTAATATGCGAACGCAAAATCCCTTCATTATTATTTACGTAAATAAACTTACCACCGCCGTCGGGGGTGAATTTAAGGTCTTGCGCATATATGCCGTCAAAATATTCGTGCTTTATGGCATTTGCAGGCACAAAAAGAGCAAAAATAAGCGTAAAACAAAGTAATAATGCAAAAAATCGTTTCGTAAACATAGCTACCTCCTGAAAAAACGTCATATTTATTTATATTTTAACACAATATAAGCACATTGTAAAATAATTTATTAAAAATACTTGTTATTTTACTTGAAATTTGATAAAATATAGAGTGTATAGATTTATTTTGGTGCGTCTTTACAGTCTGCGGTAAGGAAAACGCAAAAAATAAGCAGACAGAAAGGTTACGGAGAAAATGGAAAGAAAAATCCTTGTTGTTGACGACGAAAAACCTATTGTTGATATACTTCGCTATAATCTTGAAAAGGATGGATTTGCCGTAATTGAGGCAAATGACGGCGCAAGGGGATTAGAGCTTGCGTTATCTGAAAAACCCGACCTTATTTTACTCGATATTATGCTTCCTAAAATGGACGGCTTTGATGTTTGTAAAAAAGTAAGAGAAAAAAGCGATGTGCCGATTATTATGATTACGGCACGTGAAGAAGAGGTTGATAAAGTTCTCGGCTTAGAGCTTGGTGCAGATGACTACATAACAAAGCCGTTTTCTGTGCGTGAGCTTATGGCACGTGTAAAGGCTAATATGAGAAGAATGGCAAGCGGAAGCGAAGAAAAAGCTCAAAATGAGGAAATTATCACCGCAGATGACGGTTTTTTTATTGACTGCGTAAAATATGAGGTTGTAAAGGGCGGTAAGGTGTTAGACCTTACTTTAAGAGAATTTGAGCTTTTGAAATACCTTGTTACTCAGCCTGACAGAATTTTTTCGCGTGAAGCTCTTCTTTCAAACGTTTGGGGCTACGAGTTTTACGGCGATGTAAGAACTGTTGACGTAACAGTTAGAAGATTAAGAGAAAAGGTAGAAGACGATTCTTCAAACCCTGTATACATCTTAACAAAAAGAGGAGTAGGATACTACTTTAACAAAAGAGCGTAAAGAAAAAACTTGATTTACGGGAGAGAGTTATGTTTAAAAGCCTGCAGTGGAAAATGGTCACCATATTTGTCTTGCTGATTTTGGCGGTTATGACCGTTGCCGGAACTTTTCTTATTGCGTCCGTTACAAATTTTTATCACGAGCTTTTTGTAAGCGAGCTTGATTCGGTTTTTAATGAAAACGTTGTCGCTCGTATAGAGTCGGGTGCGGAGGGAAGTTCAAATTACATAAAAACCGCACTTGCGGTTTATTCGCCGAATCTTGGTATAGATTCATACAGAAATTATTATATTTTTGACAGAAAAACAAATGAGCTTATAGGAAGCTCTGTTGAAACTGACGGTAACGAACCTGAAAAAACGGCAAATTACATAGCGGCTTTAGCAGGAAGTGTGGGCAAAAAAATCAATCTTCACAGCGGATTTATGGACTATGCCGTGCCGATTGAAACGAGCAGCGGCGGATATGTAATTTATATTCTTGATACAAAAGAAGAATTAAACCTTGTGCTGAATCAGATTTTTGTTATAATTTTGCAGGCGCTTATGGTTGGAATAGTCATCTCTTTGGTTTTAGGATATTTTCTTTCTAAAACAATTACAATGCCTATTTCAAACCTTACGAAAAATGCCAAGAAAATGGCAGAGGGCGACTTTGATGCTAAAATTGATGTTAATTCAAATGATGAAATAGGAACGCTCACAGAAGCGTTTAACGATATGTCATCTAAGCTTCAATATACGCTTTATGAAATTTCCAAAGAAAAAAATAAGGTTGAAGCGCTTCTTATAAATATGACAGACGGTATCATCGCATTTGATACCGACGGCGGAATTATTCATATAAACCCCACGGCGCAAAAGATGCTTGGGATTAATACTGACACCTCCAAAATTGAGTTTGACACGTTTTTTGCGGCGTTAGGCGTTGACATTAAGCTTGGAGATTTGGTGTATATCCCTGAAAAGAGAACGATAGAAAAGGAAATTAATCTGCCGAACGCAAGCATTATTGCAAACTTTGTAAACTTTGATGATGAATTAAATCACACAGCGGGCGTTTTGACGGTGCTGCACGATATAACAAAGCAACAAAGGCTTGATGAGGCAAGGCGTGAGTTTGTAGCAAATGTTTCGCACGAGCTCAGAACTCCGCTTACAACCTTAAAGTCATATTCTGAAACGCTTATTGATATGGTTGAAGATAATCCTACTGCGGTTTCGTTTACAAATACAATTTTAAACGAAACGGACAGAATGACAAGACTTGTTAAAGACCTTTTAATGCTGTCAAGCTTAGAGCACGTTAACGAAATTTCGGGAACTGTGTTTGATATGAAAAAGTTAATTTCGGATGTCGTTGAAACCTTAAAGCTTGTGGCAAGTGAGCGTGGACATCGCTTAAGCTTTTCTGCGACAACGGCAATTCCTGAGTTTTACGGCGACAGGGATAAAATTGAACAGCTTTTAATAAATATCATTTCAAATTCGATAAAATATACGCCAAACGGCGGTAAAATAGAGGTTTTTGCAGGAAAACTGTATAGCGATGTTTATATTAAGGTTAAAGATACGGGTATCGGTATTCCCGAAAAGGATTTAAAACGTATTTTTGAACGTTTTTACCGAGTGGATAAGGCAAGAAGCCGTGAACGAGGCGGAACGGGTCTTGGACTTGCAATTTCAAAAAGCATAGTTGACAGCCACGGCGGAAGCATTAATATTTCAAGTGCGGTGGGCGAGGGAACGGAGGTAATTATCACACTTCCGTGTGTTGCTCCGCCTGAAGAGGAATTTTAATTGGCAAAATTAACAGTATAATAATATAGTTGTAACACTTTTGTAAAATATGTGTGTTATACTTATATAAAAGATTATATTATGATAGGGTGTATTCTATGAAAATGAGGAAATTAAATAGATTATTATTGCTCATTTTGGCATTTACATTTTCAATGCTTTTAATGAGCGCACAAGCTTTTGCGGCGCCTGATAGTCTGCCTGCAGACATCGAATCTACGGCGACAGAGCTTATCACTTTAAAGGCTCCTGATACAGAGAGTTTATCTACTACAAACAAGTGCCTGCCTGTTTCTGCTACGGCACCGCAAGGAGCAGTTGTTTCGCTTTATAAGTATAATGCAGCATCTGATACTTATAACAAGGTTTATGTAGATGAAACACCGATGGAAACAACCGTTGGTGCAACAATGCTTTATGCTTCTCAGGTTGAGCTTACACAGGGCGTAAATAAGTTTTTAATCCGCAGTGAGCTTAACGAGGCAACCTATCAGGTTGTAAAATTTGAGGTAAATCTTTTAAACGAAGGATTTATGGATAAAATCAAAAGCATTGCAGGAATGATTTTTAATTAAGAGAATGTAAAAGAGCGCCTTTTTGTTTAAGACGCTCTTTTTTTTGAATTTTAAGAAAAGGGGGAGATTGGTATCAGTAACGCAAAAAGACTTATAAAAGACTTTATTCTTGCTGCCCTGGTTTTATCAAGCATTGTTATGGTTTCAAGGATATGGTTTGGAAGATACATTTCTCCTGTAAAATATGTTGAAAGGGTTGATAAGCTTAAAAGCTTTATTACATCGCCGTCTTCGTGGTTTTCAGCTAAAAGAAACAGAACCTTTTCATATAACATAAAAACTCTTTTAAAGCCTGAAAGAATCATCGTCAACCACTCGGCAAACAGAAAAGAATTTACGGCAAGTGACGTAGATTTTGAAGCGGTTGCAAGCCTTTATAAAGACTTTATGGAAAATGTTCTTTTGGGTGAAGCTAAAATCACTGAAAAAGCAGTATCCGCTGAAAGTGAGTATTTTGCGGCACTCAAAGGAAAGTCTGTTTTTGTGAGCTATGGCAACAAAACGGATGCCCGTTTGGTTTCTATGAGTCTTTCAAATTCGAGTGAAAATAAAATAACATCTGATAATTCTGAAATCAAGGATATTTTAATTGCGTTTAATGATAACGTTTTAAATAACGTCTATGTCTACATTGCAGACGGAAAAACGGGAAATGTCACAAAATACAGCGTCGAATATAACAAAGCAAAGTTTGATAATTTGATTAACGATATTTTTGCAGAAACAATCGGCGGAAATATTCCGTCATATTCGTTTGAGCTTAACTTCCACAAAAGTGCAGAGGGCAGTATGGCAAAGGTTTTGTTTTCGCCTACAATTTTGCTTGATGTAACGCCGAAAAAAACGCAAGGTATCGGCAGAAAAAACGTAGAGGTTTTTGCGGAAAACGGCGAAATTCCGTCAGAAACAGAAAATGCAGTTTTGCGTGCGTTTAAAATAAATCCGCTGACAATGAGAAAAATGCTTGACTCATCAGGTATGGTTTTTGTTGAAAATTACGGAACTCTTTCAGTTAGTCCTGCGGGCATTGTGGAGTTTAAAGCAGTAGAGGGAAGCGGCGGAATGGCGCTTTTTGAAAATGAACCTGAAAGTTCTTATAATATTTATAACACAACGACACTTGCGGTAGATTTTATAAGTGATGTGTGTATGGCTTTTTCAGACAGTATGCTTGATAATCTCAAGATTAACTGCGAGCTTACGTCAAGTCAGGGCAAGTCGGGAAGATATGAGTTTAAATTTGATTATTTTATTGACGGTGCGCCTGTTTTGATTAGCTCAGACGGAGAAATGAAGAGCGCAATTGAAATGGTCATTGAAAACGGACAGCTTATGTCTTACAGACACTATTTAAGGCAATATTTTAAAACTGAAGACGTATTTGAGGGGATGACATCCATAAGCGCTGCGGATAAAATTGTTGAAAATACGCCTGAAAATGAGCTTCCGATTTATATAAACAGGCTCGGAACGTGCTATATTGATGATGAAGATGAGGTGCTTCGCCGTGCGTGGAAAATTGATATTGAGGGCAAAAACGGCGCAGTATTTGTAGAATAACGGAGGCGAGATATGAACTGGGGAAGAGCTAAAACCATTCTTATATTTCTGTTTCTTATTATTAATCTGTTTCTGTATGGTATGCTTTCTGAAATTGATAAGGGAATTAACACAATTGATGATAATGTTTTGGAAAATGCGGTTAAGGTTGCAAATAACCGTGGAATTAAAATCAATAAAGGAAGCATTACTAAAAACAGGTTTAAAAACGGTAATATGGAGCTTTTTTTAATAACCGCAGAGCCTGAAAAATGCGCAGAACGGTTTTTGGGAAAAAACAGCGAGTGTGCGTCATTTGACGTAGCATCACGCACATATCGCTACGAAAAAAACGGAAATGTTCTGGAGATTAAGGATAATTTTTTGCATTTTTTGTCGGGCAGAGATAAAAAGGATATAAAAGACGAAAAAAATGCGGCAGAAAATGCGGCGGCTGATTTAAAAAAATTCGGCATAAAGAGAAAAAATGCAAAAATTGTGAAAAGCGGAACGGAAAACGGAAAAAACTATATTGTGGTAAAGCCGATTTATAAAGGCTTTGATGTAGAGGGATTTTCGCTTACTGTTTTTTATGACGGAGCAGGTATTACTGAAATTTGCGGTATATGGTTTGATTTTGCAGATTATTCAGAAAGTGAAACCTTTTTAGAGGATATAACGGCGGTAATTTCGGTGCTTGAGGGGAGAGATGACGCACCTGACGCTGAAATTGTCAGCGCAGATTTTGCATACTTTGTTCAAAAGGAACAGCTTACAGGAAGATACGTTACCGCAATTCCGACTTATACCTTTAAACAGAGCGATGAAAAGCTCATTGTAATTGATGCACGCACAGGGAAAAATATTGAGTAAATAAACGGAGGAAAATAATGTTTGCAGATACAGCTATTATAAAAATTATTTCGGGAAACGGCGGAAACGGTCTTGTTTCCTTTCACAGAGAAAAATATGTTGCGGCAGGCGGACCTGACGGCGGTGACGGTGGCAAGGGCGGCAACGTAATCTTTGTTTGCGATAAAAAAATATCTACGCTTGCAGATTTTCGTCATAAAAAAGTGTATAAGGCTGAAAACGGCGGCGACGGTAAAGCTAAAAGAGGAAGCGGCAAAAATGCAAGTGATTTGATTATTCCTGTTCCTGTTGGAACGCTTATTAAAGATAACGAAAGCGGAAGAATAATCGCTGATTTAAAAAATGACGGCGATACCTTTTTGGCGGCTCAAGGCGGCAGAGGAGGCTGGGGAAATGTGCATTTTGCAACACCTACCCGTCAGGTGCCGAAATTTGCAAAGCCGGGCGGAAGAGGAATTGAAAGAGAACTGCTTTTAGAGCTTAAATTAATTGCAGATGTAGGCTTGGTGGGATTTCCAAATGTCGGAAAATCCACTCTTCTTTCAATGGTGACAGAGGCAACGCCTAAAATTGCAAATTATCACTTTACAACGCTTGAGCCTAACCTTGGTGTAGTTAATCTGGGCGAGGGGAAAAGCTTTGTTTTAGCGGATATTCCGGGCATTATCGAGGGCGCAGGCGAGGGCGTAGGTCTTGGGCACGAATTTTTGCGCCACGTAGAGCGTACAAGACTGCTTCTTCACGTTGTTGACGTGTCGGGAATTGAGGGAAGAAATCCGATTTCTGATTTTGATATAATTTGCGAGGAAATGAAGATTTTTAACCCTGAACTAAGCCAAAGAAAGCAGATTGTTGTTGCAAACAAAACAGATATTGTGCAGGATGAAGAAGCTTATGAGGAGTTCTGCAAGGAAATTGAAAAAAGAGGTTATGAGATATTTAAAATCTCAGCGGCAACCAAAAAGGGCGTCGATGAGCTTATGATGAAAACCTTTGGTGAGCTTTCAAAAATTCCTGTTCCTGAATTTGCGATAGAAGAAGATTTCCTTACAACTGACCCGCAAGATGACGGCTCGTTTACGATTACAATTGAGGAGGATGCTTACGTTGTTGAGGGTGAGCGCCTTTTAAAAGTGGTTTCTAGCACCAATTTTGATGACTACGAATCGCTTCAGTATTTCCAGAAAGCACTTCGTTCTATGGGAATTATCGATGCTTTAGAGGATAAGGGGATAAACGAGGGCGATTTAGTAAGAATTTATGACATTGAGTTTGACTTTGTGAGGTAATTATGCAGGAAATTACGCTAAAAGCTTATGGAAAAATAAATCTTGCGCTTTTTGTGGGGAAAAAGCGTGATGACGGATATCACGACCTTTCTTCTGTTATGCAGAGTGTGAATTTGTTTGATTTGGTTACTTTAAAAAAACGCACAGACGACAAAATAACGCTTTCAACAAATTCAGAGGAAATTCCAAGCGACAGAACGAATATCGCATATAAAGCGGCAGAACTTATGATAAAAAAATTTGAAATTTTAACGGGTTTTGATATTTTCATTGATAAAAAAATTCCTGTAGGCGGAGGAATGGCAGGCGGAAGCACAAATGCAGCGGCTGTAATTGAGGGAATAAATGCGCTCTGTGAGCTAAATCTTTCGTTAGAGGAAATGTGTTGTGCGGTCGGTAAAGAAATAGGCGCAGATGTGCCTTTTTGCCTCTTTAAAAGAACGGCGCACGCTCGTGGAATAGGTGAAAAGCTTGAAGAAGTTGCAGAGCTTTCTAACTGCTATATTGTTCTTGTAAATCCTAAGGTTTTTATCTCAACGGGGAAAATTTTTTCTATGATGGATGAAGAAGAAAGGGAATATAAAGAGTGCGTAGAAATTTTAGAGGCTTTAAAAGAGAGAAATTTTGAAAAAATTTGTGCTTGCCTCGAAAATGATATGCAAAAATATACGGCTTCGTGCTGTGATGAAATTGAAAAAATAATAAAGGCTTTAAAAAATGCGGGAGCGGGCGGTGCTATTATGAGCGGAAGCGGCTCAACCTGTTTTGGACTTTTTAAAGAAAAGCCAGATGAAGAAGAGCTGGAAAAAGAGTTGGGAAAATATTGGTATAAGGTTGTAGAACCTGTGAGTTTTAAATAATAAAGGGGGTGTAGCAAAATGTGCACACCACACAAGGCTAAACAAGCGCCTAATAAAGCCTTTTCATTACAACAACGAAGTCTAAATGAAGCAAAACTTTAAGGTAGAAATTCGTCATTTGACGAATTTCTACTAAAAAAGCCT